>CAUQGR010000032.1:0-20118 GCA_963517545.1 uncultured Streptococcus sp.
ACGCTATCTTGGTACTTTTGAGGAAAGAGTTCTTGGATATGCAGATATTGACACATCAAATAGCCCTCAATTAGAAAAAGGATTTTTATCTATTTTAGAAAACCTTCAAGAAAAGGCTGAGCCACTATTTGTGAAGATTTCCCCAACTATTGAATTTGACAAGCAAGTTTTCTACTTGAAAGAAGCAAAAGAAACTGATAGTCAAGCCACCATAGTGTCTGAAGAACATACTTCTTCTCCTTTCGGCCTGGTTATTCATACCAATGCACTAGTGCAAGTAGAAGAAAAGGATCTTCGACTTGCTTTTCCAAATCTTTGGGAAGTTAAAAAGGAAGAACCACTCAAAACATCCTTCTGGAAGAAATGGTTTGGCTAAATCTTACTCAGACTTAATAAACGCCCAATATTGGCAGCCGTATGCTCCAAATAGAGACTGACATTTTTCAGACTATCTTCTAGTGGTTCACTTTTCTCCAAAATAGAAAAGGCAGCTTGGATATTTTCAAATGGTAGGGAAGGTAAATCTTCAGCGAGACTACCGCAAATAGCAATAACAGGAACTCCGACAGGGGTTCTTTTTGCTACGCCTATAGGCGCTTTCCCTGCTAAACTTTGACGATCTAGTCTTCCTTCACCAACGATAACCAAGTCAGCATCAGAAACTTTCTTATCAAAGTCAATCAAGTCTAGGCAGGTGTCAATTCCAGATGCGATACTTGCCTGAGCAAAGGCACACAAACCGCCAGCAATGCCTCCACCAGCTCCTGCTCCTTTAATTCTCAGTGTTGCAAGGGAGACTTTTTCATAAAAATCTTGAATTGCCTGATCTACTGCCTCAAACATAGTAGGATCTAGGCCTTTTTGCTTGCCAAACGTGTAGGTCGCACCTTGGTGTCCACATAAGGGACTCACGATATCTGCTAAAATACGAATGTGAACATCTTCAGGAATTTTATAGCAATTTTCTGTTGAAACAGAAGCTAAGTTCAATAAGGATTGACCACAAGAAGGCAAGGCATTTCCATACCTATCATAAAATTGATACCCTAAAGCAGCAGCAATACCTATACCACCGTCATTACTGGCCGTGCCACCAACTCCGATATAGATATCTTTAATCCCTTGATCGATAAGGTGGCGAATCAACTCTCCGATACCACGAGTTTGGATTTGCAGTGGATTTCGTTTCTCCAGCGGAATTTTTCCAAGGCCGACCAAGTCAGCTACTTCAAATAGGGCTAATTCCCCTTTTTGAAAATAGCGCATGGCTTCTTTTTGGCCAAAAGGTCCTGTCACTTGAATCCATTTTTCTTCTAGGTCAAGAGAATGTCGGATAGCATCTACAGTGCCTTCTCCCCCATCACCAACAGGGCAGAGGAGACAGTCTACATCTGCTAGCGATTCTTGGAACCCTCTCTTAATAGCTTCAGCAACCTGCTCAGCGGTCAAACTTTCCTTAAACGAATCTGGTGCAATTACAATCTTCATATTTTTCCTCATTCTAAACAGTCAATCAAAGGAAGAACTTCTAAAAAATCCCTCTTGTCAACATGATGTGGTATTTCTTTTTTCAGCACTTCTTTGGCACAAAAAGCAATTCCAAGTCCTGCTGACTTTAACATTAATAAGTCATTGGCCCCATCACCGATTGCAATTATTCTTTCTCTAGGGAGTTTGAATTCCTTTCTCCATTGTTCCAGAGTCTCTTGTTTGACCTGGGGACTGATAATTTGTCCAACTAATTTTCCTGTTAGAAGACCGTCTTTAACTTCCAGTTGGTTGGCAGAGAAATAGGTAATGCCAAGAGATTTAGCTAATCTCTCAATTATTGGACTAAATCCACCGGACACCAGACCGACTAGGATACCATTCTTTTGAAGAATGGAAATGAATTCCTGGGCATTTGGCGTTAAATGAATAGAGTTAAAAGCTTTCTTAAAGACCGAAACAGGAAGACCTTCCAACAAGGACACTCTTTTTCTTAAACTGCTTTCAAAGTCCAACTCCCCTTGCATTGCCTGACTTGTAAGCTGCGCAATTTCCTCCTCACAACCTACCTCTCTTCCCAACAAATCAATCACTTCTTCTAGGATTAGAGTTCCATCAACATCCATGACACACAAGCCTTTTATTTGGGACATAAGCTCTCCTCTCTAAACAGCCCAAAAATCGTATGAAGTCATCATACGATTTTATCTATTAATTAACTAAACTATGGTACAAGTCAAGGTATGACTTGCAGGCTGTATCCCATGAGAAATCACACTCCATAGCTTGTTTTTGTAAGTTTCTCCAAACATCAGGATGGTTTCTATACAAGTCCAATGCTGTTTGGAAAGTCCAATTTAACCAATAAGGAGATAGATTGTCAAAGCTAAAGCCAGTACCGCTTCCCTCGATTGGGTTGAAAGCGCGAACGGTATCTCGCAGGCCTCCAACTTCATGGACCAATGGCAAGGTTCCGTAACGCATCGCCATCATTTGAGACAAGCCACATGGTTCAAAACGACTTGGCATGAGGAAGAGGTCACAAGCAGCGTAGATTTCTTGAGCAAGTTTGACATCAAAAGTGATATTTGCTGATAGCTTGTCTGGGTAAATCTGAGCAAACCATGAGAAAGCTCCTTCAAAGGCTGGATCACCAGTTCCTAAAAGAACAATCTGAACATCATTTTGCAAGATATGGTGCAGACTTTCCACCACCACATCAAAACCTTTTTGACGTGTTAAACGAGAAACAATTCCCACCAGAGGAACGTCAGATCTAACTGGCAAGCCAACTCTCTCTTGTAATTTTGCCTTGTTTTGGGCTTTTCCAGAAAAATCTTCCTGATTAAAATGATAATCTAAAAGAGCATCTGTCTGAGGATTATACAGGTCAGCATCAATCCCATTCACGATACCAGATACCTTGCCAGATTCCATTCGAAGAATCTGATCCAAGTTACATCCGAACTGACTGGTCATAATTTCATGAGCATAGCTAGGCGAAACTGTTGAAACACGGTCCGCATAGAGAATACCTGCCTTCATCCAGTTCAGACAGTTGTTCCAGCGAAGGGTACCATCAGCATAACGTTCAAAACCGACTCCAAACAAATCCCATAACATTCCTTCTGAAAATTGTCCTTGGAATTCTAAATTATGAATGGTTAAAACTGTTTTAATGCCCTCATAGGCCTGAATCCAACGGTATTTTTCCTTCAACAAGAAAGGAATCATGGCTGTATGGTAGTCATGAACATGGAGAAGGTCAGGAATGAAGTCAATCCTTTCCATAGCCTCAACGGCAGCCAGTTGGAAGAAAGCGAAACGTTCCCCATCATCAAAATCACCGTAAACATGGCCACGGAAGAAATAATATTGGCTGTCAATAAAGTAGAAGGTTACACCGTTTAAGACGGTTTTCTTAATCCCACAGTACTGTCTGCGCCAACCGACGCTCACCTCAAAATGAAGAACATCTTCAATCTGATTTCCAAATTTAGCCTCTACCATGTCATAGTAGGGTAAAATTACTGCAACTTCATGTCCCGCTTTTACTAGTGATTTAGGAAGAGCGCCAATGACGTCTCCCAAACCACCTGTTTTTGAAAAGGGTGCACCCTCTGCTGCTACAAATAAAATTTTCATGAATGAATATCCTCTGTTACTTTGCTACCTTTCTTAACAACAACTGGATGTTCTGAAGTCCCTCGAATCACAACACCAGGCTCAACTTCAACACCCTTGTCCAAGATAGCATATTCGACCTGAGCCCCTTCTCCAATAACAACACGAGGGAATAAGATGCTATCTTTAACCAAGCTATCCTTGTAGACATGAATATTACGTGATAGAACAGAATTAGCTACTTGACCTTCAATGATACTACCAGAGGCAAACTGAGAAGTGCTTACCTTAGATGTATTAGCATAGTAAGTCGGCTCTTCGTTTTTGACCTTTGTATAAATCTTTTGATTTGGTGAGAAGAGAGAGTAAAATTTTTGTGATTCAAGCATATCAATATTCGCTTGATAATAAGACTCTACAGAATGAATATTTGCCAGATAACCTGTGTACTCGTAGGCAAAAGCCCCTTCTTTTGCAGCCAAATCCCGTAAAACATATCGCAACTTCTCTGGATGTTCTTTTTTAGCTTCTTCTTCCAATCGTTCTATCAACCAAGGTGTATCAACGACAAAGATATCTGTGGACATGTTATAGATTTGATCTGGTAACTTGCTATCAAAGAGTTTATGAGAACGAACATGGTCTGTTTCATCCACTTCCAAGATTGCGTTTACTTCTGAAATGTCTTTCTTAGCTAGTTTTTTATAAACTACAGTGATAGGCCCTTTTGTTGTACTGTGTAAGTGGAAAACTTGGTTCAAATCAATGTTAATCAGAACATCACAGTTTAGTGAAACTGTTTGGTTTGAGCCAGAACGTTTCAAGTAAGTAAGAAGCTGTTGGTAGTATTCTTTTCCAACTGTACTATTTTCCACACGGGTATTGTAAATACCTAGATAATAGTGGCTAAGAAGGGTTGACAAGCCCCACTCACGCCCTGAACGGATATGGTCAAAGACAGAACTGATATTGTCTTGTTGAAAAATACCAAAGATACTACGGACACCTGCATTAGCAAGACTTGAAAGTGGGAAGTCAATCAAGCGATATTTACCTCCAAAAGGCAAACTAGCTACTGGACGGTGATCCGTCAGTGTTGACATATCATGAAAACCAACTGTATTTCCTAAAATGGCAGAATATTTATCAATCTTCATCTGTTGCTACCCCCACTACTTCATTATATCCTACAACTTGTACTTCTTCTGTTCCATCAATTTCGACACCATCAGAAATAACTGCACCTTCACCAATAATGGCACGTTTGATTTTAGCTCCGTGTCCAATAATGGCTCCACTCATGATAACTGAATCCAGAACTTCTGCCCCTTCGCGAACTTGCGCCCCTGTTGAAAGGATAGAATGCTTAACAGTTCCATCGACAAAACAGCCATCGACAACCAAAGAATCTTCAACATGTGCATTTGCACCAAGGAAGTTTGGTGGTGAAATCAAGTTTCTTGAGTAAATCTTCCATTGACGGTTACGGCTATCCAAGGCATTTTCTGGTGAAATATATTCCATGTTAGCTTCCCAAAGCGATTCAATCGTACCAACGTCTTTCCAGTAGCCATTAAATTCATAAGCATAGACACTTTCACCTGACTCAAGGTAATTTGGAATGACATTCTTACCGAAGTCTGACATGTCGACATTGCTCTTTTCAGCAGCAACAAGCATATTGCGGAGACGTTGCCAATCAAAGATATAAATCCCCATAGAAGCCTTTGTAGATTTTGGTTGTGCTGGCTTTTCTTCAAATTCAACGATACGGTTGTTAGCATCTGTGTTCATGATACCAAAACGGCTTGCTTCTTTAAGAGGAACGTCTAAAACTGCTACTGTCAAGCTGGCATTATTATCCTTGTGAGACTGGAGCATATCATCATAGTCCATTTTGTAGATGTGATCCCCAGACAGAATCAAGACGTACTCAGGATTGACACTGTCGATATAGTCGATATTTTGGTAAATAGCGTGACTAGTCCCTTCGAACCAACGATTTCCTTCACTTGCAGAATAAGGTTGAAGAATAGAGACACCAGAATTGATACCGTCTAGTCCCCAGCTTGAACCGTTCCCAATATGGTTGTTGAGAGCAAGTGGTTGGTACTGTGTAATGACTCCAACATTGTTGATGCCTGAGTTGGCACAGTTTGAAAGAGCAAAGTCAATGATACGGTAGCGCCCACCAAATTGCACAGCTGGTTTTGCAATGCTTTGAGTGAGTTTACCGAGACGAGTTCCTTGCCCACCAGCAAGAATCAAAGCTAACATTTCATTCTTCATTTTCTACTCCTTTTTGGTTTTTACTTGTGACGGTTTTAGTAGGTTTCAAGCGACGTTTGATTTTCCAAACACTTGCTCCCATAGCCGGTAGGGTAAAGGTCAAGGTCTGCTCATAATCTTTCCATAGTCCTTCTTGCGTTTGAACAGTTTGATTATGTTCTTTCCAAACGCCTCCCCACTCTTCTAACTCAGTATTCCAGACCTCTTCATAGATCCCTGCGACAGGCAATCCGATTGTAAAATCTTTTCGTTCAACAGGTGCCATATTAAAGACGCAGACTAGCATGTCGCCCTTCTTACCCTTACGGATGAAGGAAAGAACACTCTGATCTCGATTATCCGCATCAATGATTTCAATACCATCATAGCTAGTATCGATTTCCCACAGACAGCGATGGTCTTTGTAGAATTGATTAAGCTGAGAAGTGAAATACTTCATCTTAGCATTCATAGGGTCTTCTAGATTAGACCATTCCAACTGCTCTTCAGATCTCCATTCTAGGAATTGGCCGTATTCGCTACCCATGAAGAGCAATTTCTTACCAGGGTGACAAATTTGGTACGTATAGATATTGCGCAAACCTGCGAATTGATTGTAACGATCTCCCCACATCTTATGCATCATACTCTTCTTACCGTGAACCACTTCATCGTGCGAGAATGGTAGGAGATAGTTTTCATTGAAAACATACATAAAGCTGAAAGTCACCAAATTAAAGTCATACTTACGGTAAATAGGGTCTTCTTCGTAGAATCGGAGGATATCATTCATCCAGCCCATATTCCACTTGTAGTCAAATCCTAGACCACCAAGCTCTTTCATTCCCGTAATCTTGGTTGCTGACGAACTTTCTTCCGCAATCATCATCACATCTGGATGTGCTAGTTTAATGACATCATTCAAGCGTTGAAGGAAATAATATCCTTCATAGTTGAGATTGCCGCCATCTTTATTAGGTGTCCATGGAGCATCATCGTAGTCAAGATAGAGCATGTTACTAACTGCATCCACTCGAATACCATCTAGATGGTAAAAGTCAATCCAAAACTTAATACTAGAAATCAAGAAGGACTGGACTTCATTTTTTCCAAGGTCAAAATTGAGAGCGCCCCAACCGTAGTTATGAGCCTTATTATGGTCTTGGTATTCAAAAGTTGGTGTCCCGTCATAATAAGCTAAGGCATCATCATTAATGGTGAAATGACCAGGTACCCAGTCTACAATAACCCCAATATTATTTAAGTGACATTCCTCAACAAAATCTTGAAACTCTTCAGGGCGACCATAGGCATGCTCTAAAGCGAAGTAACCCATAAGCTGGTAACCCCAACTCAAACCGAGAGGGTGAGACATCAAAGGCATAAACTCAATGTGAGTATAGTTCATCTCAACTAGGTAAGGAATGAGTTCATCTTTCAATTGAGCAAAACTATAAGGACTTCCATCTGGATTTCTCTTCCATGATCCAGCATGAACTTCGTAGATATTGACAGGACGTTCAAAGAAAGTCCAACGTTTTCTGCGAGCTAACCAAAGACCATCCTTCCATTTCTTTTCTGGAATCTCTGTTAAAATAGCTCCAGTACCCGGACGTGCCTCATACCGTACAGCCAAAGGATCAATCTTCATCAGCTGATGACCATTTGCACGCGTGATATGATACTTATAAATTTGACCTTCTTGAGCAAGAGTAGTAAAGACTTCCCAAACCCCAAATTCATTTCGTTCCATCGGAATTTGATTTTCTACCCAATTGGTGAAATCCCCCACCAAGTGGACAGCCTGAGCATTGGGAGCCCACACACGAAATGTATAACCGTACTCTCCATTTACTTCTTCCCTATGTGCTCCTAGATAATGCTGAAGGTGAAAATTTTCTCCTGTCATAAAGGTGCGCAAAGCTTCTCTTTTATCCATAATACCCCCTCTTTTCTGTAAGCGTTTTCTATAGATTTATTATACTACCTTTTTAGGGAAGATTCAAGTAAATTACGGAATTTGCAAAAAAATCTTTTGAAAGTCTTCAACAAATTCACTGAGGTGTTCACTTGTAAATCAAGAAATTTTCAAACAGATTATGAAAACGAATTGTTTTTTTACAATACTATCATAAAGTTCGTCATTTTACCAATAAAATTGTTGTTTTAAAGTAAAAAAAGAAACCAGGAAAACAATTTCCTGATTTTACATTTTATTTCACATCAAAAACAATGGATTTGACATTTGTCATCGCTTCAATGCTATATTTAATTCCTTGAACACCAGCACCAGAACCTTTGACACCAAGGAATGGAAAATTATCTGGACCACGCTGGGTTTTATTATTAATATGGACTGTACCCACTTCAAGTTTTTCAGCGATTTCAAAGGCCTTTTTGAAATCATTTGTAAAGACTGAGGATTGAAGGCCGAATTCAGATTCGTTGGCAAAGGCAATTGCTTCTTCTACACTAGCCACACGAATAATTGGTAAAACAGGCCCAAATGGCTCTTCCCATGCTACTTTCATATCTTTTGTAACTTGGTCAAAAAGCACTGGCCAGAGAAGATTGCCTTCACGTTTGATTGGCGTAAGAGCCTGAGCCCCTTTTTCTTGTGCATCCTCAATCAAGCCCCAGATGAAGTCGGCTGAAGCATTGTCAATAACAGGTGTAATATCAGCATTGTCAAATGGATCACCAACTGTTAATTTAGCAACTTCTTCCTGAAGCAAAGTAGCTAATTGATCTGCTACACTCTCGAGAACAATGACACGTTTAATGGCCGTGCAACGTTGGCCTGAATAGCTAAAGGCTCCCGCAACGATTTGCTTGGCAGCGCGTTCCAAATCTGCATCTTCTAGTACAAGAGCTGCATCTTTTCCGCCAAGTTCCAACATGATAGGACGCATACCAGCTAAACGACCAATACGTTCTCCGATTGGAGTTGAACCTGTAAAGTTGATGAAGTTGACTTCTTTGTGCTCAATGATATAATCCCCAATTTCTGAACCACGTCCCGTAATGGTATTGAAAACACCTGCTGGAATCCCTGCTTCTTCAAAGGCTTTAGCCAACAAGAGACCAGAAATAGAACCTTGTGTTGGTGGCTTAAACATAACCACATTCCCCGCAATCAAGGCCGGAGCAATCTTAGATCCAGAAAGGTTAACTGGATAGTTAAATGGCGCGATAGCCAAGACAACTCCAACCGGCTCACGACGAACAACAGCCAGTTTGTTTTTACTTGCTGCTTCAAAACCGCCACCTTCCATTGCTTGTCCAGTGATACGGAGACCCTCTTCAGCAGCATAGCGAATCAAGTCTGCGGTACGCACTACTTCTCCAATGGCTGCTTTAATCCCTTTAGCAACCTCTTTGGCAAGGATAGTACCAATTTCTTCCTTATCACGTTCTAAAATAGCTGCTGTCTTATGCAAATAAGACGCACGTTCAACTGCTGATAGAGCTCGCCATGCTGGCAGGGCTGCACGCGCAGCTTTCATAGCCTCATCTACTTCCGCTTGGCTCATAGCTGGTACTGTCCCTAATTCTTCCTGATTGATTGGTGAATAAATCGTAATTTCTTGTTCAGATGATTTCCATTCTCCATTTACTAAATTCTGATATCTTGTCAAATTCTCGTCCTCCTGAAAATGATTAAGATATATTTTACCAAATTTTCAGAAAATTACAACCCTTTTTACAATATTTTTGAGATTATTTTCACAAGCTTGACTTTTCAAACTATTTGAACTCTTTTGTTAAGCAGTCAGTACAAGAAGAAAAGGCTTAGATGAACTAAACCTTTTTCATGCTATGTTATTCTTCATTGAGTTTTATAATTTTTAGCAAGAAGATATCCTAGAAATTATACGACACAATTGAAAACTTTTGATTTTTTCTACAAGACTTTAAAGACGCTGGCACTAACACCACCAACCATGTCTTTATCACTTAAATGGCTATTGGTCACCAATAGTTCTAGATTTCCAGCATTTTCAAACTGGAAGTCTTGCCCTTTAGCATTAAATACAACCAGTAAATGTTCTTCCCCTTGAATCTCATAGACAATCAAACCACTATGTTCATTTGCTGAATGAACAAAAACATGATGGTAAATTTCATCATAAGTAGGGTAAGAAAAGGCACCGGTTCCTGTCTTCAATCGGATCATCTGACTGATAAACTCAATACTATCTTGACGCTCATTAATCAAGTCCCAGTTCACTTGGTTCACACTGTCTGGAGCATTATAGCTATTCATAGCACGCTCTCTATCATCATGGGTCAACTCACCATTTTCACCAGTCGCAACCAGTTTGGTACGACCAAATTCTTGACCGATTTCCATAAAGGCCATCCCCTGCATGAGCAGATTCATGGCTGTGGCAGTCTCAACCTTGCGCATGATTTGTTCTGAACTTTGGTCTGGATGAAGGGTTGCCAACAAATCGTGAAGATTGTAATTGTCATGGGCTTCCACATAGTTAAGTACTTGATTTGGATGTGTATAGGTTCCTAATTCACGACTGCCTAGGATTGCTTTGGCAAGAATTGGCTCTGTCGCAGCACCACTAACAAAACCTGACTTGATAGTACCATAAACTTCTCCACCTTTGACAGCATCACGCTGATTGTCATTAAAGAAACCAATATTTGGCATTTCGTAGGCGTTGTCTTTCTTAGCCTTATCATAAGGGGCAAGACCTGTTCCCATGTCCCAACCTTCTCCATAAAGGATAATGTGAGGGTCAATTTCATCCAAACTCTGACGAATCATCTGCATGGTCTTGACATCATGAATCCCCATCAAGTCAAAGCGGAAGCCGTCAATATTGTATTCTTGCACCCAGTATAGAAGAGAATCAATCATATACTTGCGGAACATTTCGTGTTCACTGGCTGTTTCATTTCCAACACCCGTTCCATTCTGGAAGGTACCGTCTGGATTCATACGATAATAGTAATCAGGGACTGTTGTTTGGAATGGTGCATCAACAACTGAGAAGGTATGGTTATAGACCACATCCATAATGACACCAATACCCGCATCGTGGTAAGCTTGAACCATGGTCTTCAAATCACGAATAACCTGAGCTGGGTCGTCTGGATTAGTTGAAAAACTAGTTTCTGGCGCGTTATAGTTTTGTGGATCATAACCCCAGTTGTAGGTTGCATTCCCATCCTCATCGTATTCTTTGTGACGGTCTGCAATTGGTTGCAACTGAACATAATTGTAGCCCAACTTCTTGATGTGATCAAAAGCAGTTGACTGGCCATATTGGTTAACTGTTCCAGTCTGAGCAGTACCCAAAAACGTTCCTCGAAGATGTTCATCCACACCTGAGGTCGGTGATTGGGTCAAATCACGAATATGCATTTCACAAATAACTGCCTTACATGGATTTGCCAAGCGCCAAGTAGCCTCCGAACCATGCTTAACCTCAAAGTTTTCAACTTGCTTTTCTGCATGACTCAAAATAGCTGAACGTTTGCCATCAGGGCTGGTCGCGATTGTATAAGGATCACGTGTCAGTGTTTGGTGATGAGGGAATTGGACTTGATACTGATAAGCCTTACCAGTCAAATCTTCCTCAACATCCAAACTCCAGACACCAATAGTATTGTCCTTATGGTTATAAGAGTAGCGATTGCCTCTTTCCATATCAAAAGTTTTCCAAACAGAGGCATCATTAGCAGCTGATTCATAAACCACAACCTGCACTGCTGTCGCTGTTGGTGACCAAAGGGAAAAATGAGCCTGATTGTCCTCTACACAGCAACCCAATTCCCCTTGGTAACCCCAATGATGGTCAAAACTAGCACTGTTAATGGCCTTATCAAAGGCAAAAGGATTTTGATTTTTATAGAAAGGACTGGCAATAGCAGGATTTTCAGAGTAATAAATCCGATCATCGCCTTCCAAAATCCAGACCTCTGTTAATAGGGGATAGTGATTAAAACGGATAGTATATTCTTTACTAGTTTGGCCAGTATGAACCACAAAATTCAAGCTTTCTAAGGGATGAACGCTTGGGTGTTCAAAGCTAAATAAGGCTCCAAAATAATCTTCTTGGTAAGTTAATAAATCAATTCGTTGATCCTTACTCTTTACAAAAGAGCAAGTGTCATATTCACCATTCTTGCGATGGTAATGAATGCGCATAGGGTAGGTATACATTTTTATTTTTCCTTTTTACTTTTTAATTTGTTTCTGTTTCACTAATAATTTTTTGTCAATCACGTCTCGATTAACAAACATTGTCATTCTATCTAAACTCTGATTTTAAACGATCATTACAAACTTTCTAGCCAAGCTTCATCTCGAACTTCAATACCGAGTTCTTGTGCTTTTTGAAGTTTACTTCCAGCATCTGCACCAGCAACGACAAGGTCGGTCTTTTTAGAAACACTGCCTGTTACCTTGGCACCCAGACTTTCGAGTTTACTTTTAGCTTCTGAGCGCTTAAGCCGTTCCAATTTTCCAGTCAATACCACGGTCAAACCTGACAAGGCCGCATCCGCTACTACAGTCTGTCCTTTATAGTCCAGATTAACCCCAGCTTCTTTCAATTCTCTTAGGAGAATTTCAGAGCCCTCTGTCGCAAAATATGTCTGAAGACTCTTGGCAATCACACCACCCAAACTTTCAATACTAGCCACTTCCTCTGGATCTGCCTGGGCAAGATTTTCAATCGAGTGAAAATGTTGAAGTAAAAGCTGACTAGCCTTACTTCCAACATGACGAATGCCAAGACCAAACAAGAGCTTTTCGGCAGAATTTTCCTTGGAAGCTTGGATGGCCTGATACAGTTTACCAGCAGACTTTTCCTTAACTCCATCTAAAAGGAGGAAATCTTCTTCTTTCAAACGATAAATATCCGCCACATCCTTGACTAAATTGGCAGCAAAGAGTTTTTCGACTACTGATGGACCAAGACCTGTAATATTCATGGCATCTCGAGAGGCAAAGTGAATCAAACCTTCCATGATTTGAGTAGGGCAACGCGGATTGATACAACGGAGGGCCACTTCATCTTCAAAGTGCAACAAGTCAGAGTTACAACTTGGACAGTTTGTAGGGATATCTAGTTTTTCTTCAGAAACCCGTTTGGATTCTACCACACGTAAAACGGCAGGGATGATGTCCCCAGCCTTATAGACGATGACCGTGTCGTCTTTGCGGATATCTTTTTCAGCAATATAATCTACATTGTGCAAGGTCGCACGGCTAACAATTGTTCCGGCTAGCTGAATAGGGGTTAGATTAGCAGTTGGAGTCACAACACCGGTACGACCAACTGTCCAGTCAACGGATAAGAGTTGGGCTTCTTTTTCCTCAGCTGGAAACTTGTAGGCTACTGCCCACTTTGGAGCCTTAACGGTAAAGCCGAGTTCTTCTTGACCTGCTAGGTCATTGACCTTAATCACCACCCCATCGATATCATAAGGCAGATTGTCTCGTTCTTGTCCTATTTCTTGGATAAAATTCCAGATTTCATCAATGCTTTCAGCTAGAATTCGCTTAGGATTGACTACAAAACCAAGTTGTTCTAGGTGCTTCAAAACCTTTTCTTGGCTGTCACGAGTTGAAGGGCTGGCTTCTTGATAAAGAAATGTCGCAAGATTTCGCTTGGCAACTACTGCTGTATCCAGCTGACGTAGTGTTCCTGCCGCAGCATTACGAGGATTGGCAAATTCAGGTTCTCCATTTTCTTGGCGAGTTTGGTTAACCTGGTCAAAGGAAGCGCGTGGCATGTAACATTCCCCACGAACTGTGATATCTAGCTCTTCTGGCAAGGTCAAAGGAATGTCCTTAACGCGCTTAAGATTTTCTGTGATGTTCTCCCCAATAGAACCATCTCCACGCGTTGCACCGGCAACTAAAATCCCCTTTTCATAAGTCAGCGAGATAGACAAGCCATCGATTTTCAGCTCACAAATATAGGTTGGATGAGCCACTTCCTTACGAACACGCGCATCAAAAGCTTCAAGCTCCTCACGTGAAAAAGCATCCTGCAAACTATAAAGAGGATACTGATGACTGTATTTTTCAAAACCATCTAAAACCTTGCCACCAACACGATGGGTCGGACTGTCTGCTAACACTTGATCTGGATAGGCAGTTTCTAACTCAACCAACTCACGGTAAAGACGGTCATACTCACTGTCTGAAACCGACGGATTATCGCTGGTATAGTACTCAGTCGCATAGCGATTGAGCAAGGCGACTAACTCATTCATTCTTTTATTCATAAAACCATTTTACCATAAACTAAGCCCTCCTCACAAACGAGAAGGGCGGAAAAAACACATAGATTGGAATTATTTTTAAAACTCAAACAGACTTATAGCTCTTTTTTAAAATGAGTTCGTACATAGCCTAGAGCTAAGAAAGATAAAGCAACAACTCCAAGTCCTATAATCAAGAAAGAATAAAGATGGACACTTGGAACCCAGGTCATTAAACCTGTTGCAATAGGCATAAATAGTATAGCTAAGGTATAAATCGAACTGAGGACTCTGCCCAGATATTCACCATCAACCTTGGTTTGTACTTGAGTAAAAAAGTGAATATTGAACATCGTCATAAATAGTTCACAAATGAAATTCCCTGAAAAAGAGAAATAGGAGGGAAGGTTGAAACCCATTATCATCACTCCAAGTCCAGTCAGAGCCAATAACAACAGAAGCATTTCCATACTGGCTTTAATCTTACTAGCTAGCAAGGCCCCAACAATAGATCCGATAGCACCCATTGTCAAAATAGTGGCATAGGAACCTTGTACTCCATATAGCTGATTTGAAAAGGGAAGGAGATAATTAAAGGCTGCGAAGAAAAAATTGACACTTGAAGCCATGACTAATAAAAAGAAGATTTCCTTTTGCTTCACAATATAGTGAACCCCCTCCTTGATATCAGAAAAAATAACTCTGAATGTGAGTTTCTTTTCACCCAAAGTCTTCTCTTCTTTCTTTGGAAGCAAGGCTACCAAACCAAAAGCGAGAAAAAAACTAAGGGCATCTAATACCAAGGTAATGCGAAGACTTGCGAATTGTAAGACCAGAAAAGAGAGTACAGGAGAACTCACACTGACAACTTGCAAGACCAACTCCAAACGAGAATTGTAGAGGACCAGCTCATCCTTCTCTACCAATTCTGTGATAATGGCCTTATTTGCAGGTCTAGAAAAGGCAAAAGCAATAGCCTGCACAATATTAGCAACAATCAAAGCCCCAATCATCCAGTTGTCATTCCTTATGAACGAAATAGCCAGACAAAGAATCCCACAAACAAGATCCGTCGCCATTAAAATCCTACGACGAGAAAAACGGTCTGAAACGACTCCGCCAAAAGGATTTACGAGAATAGATGTGACGAGTTCAGAAATCTGATACATTCCTAAAACAGTCTGCCCGATAGTCCCCATGGACGCCAACCAAACACTATTTCCATAATCATAGAGCATATTCCCTATCTTGTTAACAGCTCCACGACTAATCAACTGTACTGCATAGCGATTCATATAAAAACTCCTCTCAAATTTTGAAACTATTGTATCAAAACTGAAAGGAGCTTTTTCATTTTTCCCTTATTTGGGAAAATTAATCTTTGACAAATTTTTCGTAGTGTTCCTGATAATAGGCTACTTGCTCTGGAAGACCTAGCACGTCAAAAATATGCATGGCCTCTTGCATCTGCTTACAGCCTTCTTTACACTGTCCTTTTTGGTATAAAGCAAAGCCTTTTAGGTAATGGAAAATATTACGCTCATAAAGCTTAATACCTTTACCAATAATCTTCTCTGTATAAACCTCAAAATAGCTAGCATTATCAAAAGAAGAATGCTCTAAACAATGCTGGTAACAATTGAGGGCCAAAATCAAAACCAATCTCTTATGACGCCCAATCTCTTGGTAAAATTCTTCCCTCTCCATAACTTCTCTACCAATCCGAGTGACATAGTCCACATCGTAGAAACTATAGAGGTTCCCGAAAAGAATCAACTCATACATGGTCCATTCTTCTGTTTTGAAGAGATAATCTGCTACCTTATCCAAATCATCCTGCTTCATATCATAAGTCGAATCTCTTTGACAAATCAGACCTTGTAGCAAAATCCAGTTCAGCTCAAAATAAAGGGGAGTCGTCGAACTCTTAGCCTTTTCAAGTTGTTCTCTTTGAAGCTTTTGAAAACCTGCAATATCATTTGAATAGTAAAGAGGCACAATTTGTCCCATCATGGCAACATGTTCATGATTATGAAAATTCCTTGCCTTATCCATGAAATTTTCGATTGTGACATGAATGTTATCCAAAATCTCAAAGAAACGCGAGACTGCTAGATCAGACTCCCCAAGCTCAAAGCGAGATAACTGAGAAGTTGAACAGGACTCCCCTGCCGCCTCCTTTAAAGAGTAATTTCCACTTGTCCGAAATTCACGAAATACTTTTCCAAGATGTTCCATCTTTACACCTGCTCTGATAATTCTTCCCACTCAAGCATAGCTTCTTCCTGACGGTGGCTGATTTTGTCCAGTTCAGCCTGCAATTCCATGAGTTTACCGGCATCGTTGGTTTCCAACATTTGTTCAGAAATGGCTTGGCTTTGACTTTCTAACTCTTCGATTTCAGCTTCTAGATTTTCGATTTGTCGCATGAGTTTACGAACTTCTTTTTGACTTTCTTTCTGAGCTTGATAGTCATTAACTGGACTTTCTTCTTTTACTTGATTGCTGGTTGAAGCTTCCTCTGTCAGACTGACTTCCATTTCAGCCTTTTTGTCGACATAATAGTCGTAATCTCCAAGATAGAGAGTCGAACCATTTTCAGATAATTCCAGTACATGAGTTGCCACACGATTGATAAAATAACGGTCGTGGCTGACGAAAAGAAGAGTTCCATCAAAGTCAATCAAGGCATTTTCTAGCACTTCCTTGCTATCAATATCCAAGTGGTTGGTTGGTTCGTCAAGAATCAGGAAGTTGTTGTTTTCCATAGACAATTTAGCCAAAAGCAAACGAGCTTTCTCGCCACCTGACAGCATGCCGACTGATTTTTTAACATCATCTCCTGAGAAAAGGAAGGCACCTAGGCGGTTACGGATTTCAACTTCCGGTGTCAGTTTAAAATCATTCCAAAGTTCATCAAGGACCGTATTACTTGCTGTCAGCTTACTTTGAGTTTGGTCATAGTAACCCACCTCAACATTGGCCCCAAAGCGCTTTTCACCCTTGATAAAAGGAATCTGATCCACAATAGACTTGATAAAGGTTGATTTCCCAATACCATTTGGACCGACGATAGCGACAGCATTCATCTTACGAAGGTCTAGGTTAATCGGTTGTGACAGGACTTCCCCATCATAGCCAATAGCCGCATTTTCAACAGTCAGGACAACATTACCAGAACTTTTTTCCGACTGGAAGGTCATATTGGCTGCTTTCTTACCAGCTTCCGGCTTGTCCAAACGCTCCATTTTTTCCAGTTGTTTACGGCGAGATTGGGCACGTTTGGTCGTTGAAGCACGGACTAGATTGCGATTAACAAAGTCTTCCAGAGCAGCAATCTCCTTCTGTTGCTTTTCATAATTTTTTGCCTCAGTAGCTAGCTTTTGCTCCTTCAGCTCGACAAAGCGAGAGTAATTGCCCACGTAGCGATCCAAGGAATGCTTGGTCAAATCCAGTGTAATTGTCGCAACCTTGTCCAAGAAATAACGGTCGTGACTAACAATAATGAGGGCACCACTATAGTTTACCAAGTAATTCTCTAGCCAGGCAATGGTTTCGATATCCAAGTGGTTGGTTGGCTCGTCCAAGACCAATAGATTTGGCTTTTCAAGAAGCATTTTGGCTAGAGCCAGACGAGTATTTTGCCCACCAGAAAGCTCAGCAATTTTCATCTGCCACATAGATTCGTCAAACTTGAATCCATTCAAAATCGCTCGTATATCAGCTTCATAGGTAAAGCCACCCGCTTGACGAAAATTCTCAGATAAGCGGTCATAATCTGACATCAGTTTATCCAAATCCTCACCAGACTTTTCACCCATCTCCAATTCCATCTGACGAAGTTGTTTCTCAGTTTGACGCAGGTCATCAAAGACATGAAGCATCTCATCGTAGATAGTGTTTTCAGATTCAAAACGGCTATCTTGGGCTAGGTAAGACAGAGAAATATCTTTTTTCTTATTGATTTCTCCACTAGTTGGTTCCTCTTCTCCAACCAAAATCTTCAAAAGAGTAGACTTACCTGCTCCATTTTTCCCAACAAGAGCAATCCTGTCTCGTTCATCAACTTGCAGGTTGATATTATCAAAAAGAACCTCTCCTGCAAAAGAACGTTCAATTTTATTAGCTTGTAAAATAATCATACAAGTAGTATAGCATGTTTCCCTAAGGCATTCAAGATAATGGTAAGTATTAACCCAAATATCCTAGAAAAATCGGCTCTGCTTATTCTCAGTATTCAAAAATCTTTGGATTAGAAACTCTATTTATTTTGCAAGATAGCTGATATAACATTTTTACTCGTTTACAATAGTGCCTCAAACTCAGCGACAGTCATACCTAATTGCTGACTAGCTACCTCCGAAGTCAGAAGACCTTGACGGACTAGATTTGCTAACATCGAGAAACTCCCTTCAGCTTTCCCACGCTCAAGACCTTGTTCAATACCTTCTGCTCTAGCTGTTTCCAAGGCATAGTCCTGTGCTAATAAGGCTTGTTCTTCACGCATACGTAGTTGGCTAAACATTTTCCTGTCCTCCTCGGACCAGCTTTTATAGTCCAGCAGTTGATCTGCTTGGCTGATGGCTCGCTCAGGTTGCTGGGTAAAGGGTTTGTTCCCAAAAAACTCCAACCACGGTTTGCGAACCTTATCTTTGCTGGTTTCTCTATATTTTTTTAATTCCAAGAATGCCATCTTGACCAGATGGTTTTCCTGTCCATTATTGGTTATGGTTAAAACCTCACCTGTCGTGTCCTCGCGCATGCTAAAGCTATGAAAAGCCAAGTCATCTGAAAAGTAATTACTGTCTACGATAGCGATAGCGTATACGGGTGCGATGTGTTTGTAACTCTGGTGTGTATCACCTTCTTGCTGGCGAATTTTTTCGAGATTTTGATTGACCTGACTGCACAGGTAAGCCCATAGGCGATTGATGAAAAAATTCTGATGATGAACCTGAATTTCGATGATAACCTGCGTGCCATTGTCCAACTCTGCTAAGACGTCTATACTGGTATAAAAATCCTGCGCTGAATACGGCAGGGATGGCAAGACATGAATATTGCTCCCCTCCAAAATGGTCACATTTTTGGCTGGCAAGTCCAGCATATCGCGAATAAATTGACAAGTGATTTCTGGATTGCTGAAAATTTTCTTAGCAACCAAATCGTTGGTCGGGCTGATGCCCGGATGACGTACAGTCATATTTCTTCTCCTTTCATTATAGCACATTTTTAAATCTAGGTTTACTAGATTCTCTGGTTCTATCTATTTATTCGGAAAAAGTGTAGAAAAAACAAAATGAAGTAAATCTTCCCACAATAAAACGCATAATATCAAGGTTCAACACCTGACACTATGCGTTTTTCTGATTTTAAAGACTTTTTACTCAACCTCCTCTTCTATCCTACATTACAAAATCTATTATTCCTCATTTTCTTTCTTCTTGAAGAAGCCTAGTCCTAGACCAGCTAACAAGGTCATGATGCCAGCGCTAGCTAAGCTAGCATTAGCTTCTGTACCTGTGTTTGGCAACTCCTCTCTCTTACCTGTCTCATAAGTCGGAACTTCTGGGTCTGGATTCACTGGAGTTTCAGAACTCGGAGTATCTGGTTCTGGAGTTGGTTCTGGTATTGGAGTCTCTTGGTTTGGTAGTTCTGGGTTTGGTGTCGGAACACTTGGATGCTCTGGATTTGGTTGTGGGTTTGGTTGTGGGTTTGGTTTTTCAGGTGTTGGTACATCTGGAGTACCTGGTCCCTGAGGGTTTGGAATTTCCGGTTTTTCTGGAGTTGGTTTATCTGGTGTTGATAAACGGTCATACCTTACCAAAATAGTCGTATCTTTTGAATCTGCTGTTACTTCTTCATTCGATACTTTTGGTAGATCTGGTTTACCATAATTTGCAATTTCTGGCGATACCACTTCTTCCCAGTTGCCTGTTGACCAAGCGCCTTCTGTTACTTTACCTGTCACTTTGTTACGCTTGTTGGTTCTTGTTAATTCAA
>CAUQGR010000033.1:0-19986 GCA_963517545.1 uncultured Streptococcus sp.
CAATATCGGTCATAGAAGTCTTTTCAATCAACTTTTGCGCAATTTTTTGGTTGATAATACGAGGAATTTAATGATTCTTCTTGATGATAGAAGTCTCAACCACCATCATTTTAGAGCAATGATAGTACTTGAAACGACGTTTTCTAAGGAGAATTCTAGCAGGCATACCAGTAGTTTCAAGGTAAGGAATTTTAGAAGATTTTTGAAAGTCATATTTCTTCATTTGACTTCCGCAATCAGGGCAAGATGGAGCCTCATAATCCAATTTAGCAATGATTTCTTTGTGGGAATCCCTATTGATGATATCTATAATTTGAATATTAGGGTTTTTAATGTCTCGTAGTTTTGTGATAAAATGTAATTGTTCTATATGAATCTTTCTAATGATGGTTTGGTCGCTTTTCATTATAGATGATATGGGACTTTTTTCTACAATAAAATAGGCTCCATAATATCCATAGGGGATTTACCCACTACAAATATTATAGAGCCCATATTTTAAAAACCAATGTAAGAAGCGAACTTAGTTGTAAAATTATAAATGTGAAACTTTTACAGTAATGAATGTTATAAGGGAAAAAGATATTGTAAAAATTGCTAAGATTTGATATTATAATTGTATCTAAGAGAAGAAGTAAGATGAATGAAAGGAAGTGAACCTGTATGAAAAAAATTATCACAGTTATAGTCTGTTCAATCTCTTTTCTTGTTCTATCTGCTTGTGTTAGTAAGAAAAAACTTATTCTTCCTGAACCTGAAAAGATCTCTGTTATTTCTCTGCAGAAAAAACTCTCTGAAGATGTTAAAACTATCAACAAGAGAGAAGATATCTCAAAATTGATTAAGGAGATACAGAAACAGTCAAAATCTACAACTTTGGAGAGTGTAAATGATCAACCGACAAATGTTAAAGATTACATCATTATCAAGTTTTATCATCAGAATGAAGAAAAGGATAGTGTAGTCTATCTATATACTAAGAAGAAAAGACAGTATATTGAGCAACCTTATGCTGGTATCTGGGAAGTAAATCCAGATATAGCCAATAGGATTGAAGAGATTTTTTCTAGTTGATTTATAGAATTCAAGAAATTTTTAGAGAGTTTTCTTGTATTATGTTTTAAACGGTAAATCAAAAAGATTTGCTGTTTTTATTTGCTTGAAATTAGATAAGGACTAAAAAAGACATTATTCTAATTCTTGTCTTGGAATGTTAGAGTCTTTATTGAGACTTGAAAATTTCCTGCCTTTTTTCCTTTTTGGAAAACTTCTAAAATATGGTATAATGAAAAGATAAAGAAGTTGGGGGTAGAAGATGAACATTCAACAATTACGCTATGTTGTTGCCATTGCCAATAGTGGTACTTTCCGTGAAGCTGCTGAAAAGATGTATGTTAGTCAGCCGAGTCTGTCTATTTCTGTTCGTGATTTGGAAAAAGAGTTGGGCTTTAAGATTTTCCGTCGGACCAGCTCAGGGACTTTCTTGACCCGTCGTGGTATGGAATTCTATGAAAAAGCGCAAGAATTGGTTAAAGGATTTGATATTTTTCAAAATCAGTATGCCAATCCTGAGGAAGAAAAGGATGAATTTTCCATTGCCAGTCAGCACTATGATTTCTTGCCACCAACTATTACGACCTTTTCAGAGCGCTATCCTGACTATAAGAACTTTCGTATTTTTGAATCAACTACTGTTCAAATCTTAGACGAAGTTGCTCAAGGGCATAGTGAGATTGGGATTATCTACCTCAACAATCAAAATAAAAAGGGGATTATGCAACGGGTTGAAAAGCTAGGTCTGGAGGTCATTGAATTGATTCCCTTCCATACCCACATTTATCTTCGAGAGGGTCATCCTTTAGCTCAGAAAGAGGAATTGATCATGGAGGATTTAGCGGATTTACCGACAGTTCGTTTTACTCAAGAGAAAGATGAGTACCTTTATTATTCGGAGAACTTTGTTGATACCAGTGCGAGCTCACAGATGTTTAATGTGACAGACCGTGCTACCTTGAATGGTATTTTGGAGCGGACGGATGCTTATGCGACTGGTTCTGGATTTTTAGATAGTGATAGTGTTAATGGCATTACAGTTATTCGTCTCAAGGATAACCTAGATAATCGCATGGTCTATGTTAAACGTGAGGAAGTGGAGCTGAGTCAGGCTGGAACTCTTTTCGTAGAAGTCATGCAAGAATATTTTGATCAGAAGAGGAAATCATGAAAAAAAGAGGAATAGTGGCAGTCATTGTACTGCTTTTGATTGGGCTGGATCAGTTGGTAAAATCCTATATCGTCCAGCAGATTCCACTGGGTGAAGTTCGTTCTTGGATTCCCAATTTCGTTAGCTTGACCTACCTGCAAAATCGAGGGGCAGCCTTTTCTATCTTACAAGATCAGCAGTTGCTATTCGCTGTCATTACTCTGGTTGTCGTGGTAGGTGCCATTTGGTATCTACATAAACACATGGAGGACTCATTCTGGATGGTCTTGGGTTTGACCTTGATTATCGCAGGTGGTCTTGGAAACTTTATTGACAGGGTCAGTCAGGGCTTTGTTGTGGATATGTTTCACCTTGACTTTATCAATTTTGCAATTTTCAATGTGGCAGATAGCTATCTGACTGTTGGAGTGATTATTTTATTGATTGCAATGCTAAAAGAGGAAATAAATGGAAATTAAAATTGAAACTGGTGGCCTGCGTTTAGATAAGGCTTTGTCGGATTTGACAGAATTATCACGCAGTCTCGCGAATGAACAAATCAAATCAGGCCAGGTCTTGGTCAATGGCCAAGTCAAGAAAGCTAAATACACAGTTCAAGAGGGTGATATCGTCACTTACCATGTACCAGAGCCAGAGGTCTTAGAGTATGTAGCTGAGAATCTTCCGCTAGAAATCATCTACCAAGATGAGGATGTGGCCGTTGTTAACAAACCTCAAGGGATGGTGGTGCATCCGAGTGCTGGTCATACTAGTGGGACCCTGGTAAATGCCCTTATGTACCATATTAAGGATTTGTCGGGCATCAATGGGGTTCTACGCCCAGGAATTGTTCACCGTATTGATAAGGATACATCAGGCCTTCTTATGATTGCTAAAAATGATGAGGCGCATCTAGCACTTGCCCAAGAACTTAAGGATAAAAAGTCTTTACGCAAATATTGGGCGATTGTTCATGGAAATTTGCCCAATGATCGCGGTGTCATTGAAGCTCCGATTGGTCGTAGTGAAAAAGACCGTAAGAAACAGGCTGTGACTGCTAAAGGGAAGACTGCAGTGACCCGTTTCCACGTCTTGGAACGCTTTGGTGATTATAGCTTAGTAGAGTTGCAACTGGAGACAGGACGCACTCACCAAATCCGTGTTCACATGGCTTATATTGGTCATCCAGTCGCTGGTGATGAGGTCTATGGTCCTCGCAAGACTCTGAAAGGACATGGACAATTTCTTCATGCAAAGACCCTAGGCTTTACCCATCCACGAACAGGTAAGACCTTAGAATTTACAGCAGATATCCCAGAGATATTTAAGGAAACATTAGAGAGACTGAGGAAGTAAGAATGAAAAAGAAATTAACTAGTTTAGCACTTGTGGGCGCTTTTTTAGGCTTGTCATGGTATGGAAATGTTCAAGCTCAAGAAAGTTCAGGAAATAAAATTCACTTTATAAATGTTCATGAAGGTGGCAGTGATGCGATTATTCTTGAAAGCAATGGACATTTTGCCATGGTGGATACAGGAGAGGATTATGATTTCCCAGACGGCAGTGATTCTCGTTATCCATGGAGACAGGGTATCAATACCACTTATAAGCATGTTCTAACAGATCGTGTCTTTCGTCGTTTGAAGGAATTGGGTGTCCAAAAACTTGATTTTATTTTGGTGACCCATACTCACAGTGATCATATTGGAAATGTTGATGAATTACTGTCTACCTATCCAGTTGACCGAGTCTATCTTAAGAAATATAGTGATAATCGTATTACTAAGCCTGAACGTCTTTGGGATAATCTGTATGGCTATGATAAGGTTTTACAGACTGCCGCAGAAAAAGGTGTTTCAGTGATTCAAAACATCACACAGGGAGATGCTCATTTTCAGTTTGGGGACATGGATATTCAGCTCTATAATTATGAAAATGAATATGATGAGAATGGAAATCTTAAACCTGTTTGGGATGACAATTCCAATTCCTTGATTAGCGTGGTGAAAGTCAATGGCAAGAAAATTTACCTTGGGGGCGACTTAGATAATGTTCATGGAGCAGAAGACAAGTACGGTTCTCTCATTGGAAAAGTTGATTTGATGAAGTTTAACCATCATTTAGATACAAAAAATTCTAATACAAAAAATTTTATAAGAAATTTGTCTCCTGAGATAATTGTTCAAACTTCCTCCTCACCAATTGGTTCGTATGATAGCGGTCAAGAAATAAATAGGGAATATATTAGCTGGCTTGAATCAATGGGAATTCAACATATAAACGCAGCCAGCAAAGACTATGATGCGACGGTTTTTGATATTCGAAAAGATGGGTTTGTCAATATTTCAAAATCCTACAATCCGATTCCAAGTTTTCAAGCTGGTTGGCATAAGAGTGCATATGGGAATTGGTGGTATCAAGCACCTGATTCTACAGGAGAGTATGCTGTCGGTTGGAATGAAATCGAAGGTGAATGGTACTATTTTAATCAAAGGGGAATCCTGTTATATAATCAATGGAAAAAATGGAACAATCGTTGGTTTTATTTGACAGACTCTGGTGCTGCTGCAAAAAATTGGAAGAAAATCGCTGGAATCTGGTATTATTTTAACAAAGAAAACCAGATGGAAACTGGTTGGATTCAAGATAAAGAACAGTGGTATTATTTGGATTTTGACGGCTCTATGAAGACAGGTTGGCTTCAATATAAGGGGCAATGGTATTACTTTGCTCCATCAGGGGAAATGAAAACGGGCTGGGTAAAAGATAAAGAAACCTGGTACTATATGGATTCTACTGGTGGTATTATGAAGACAGGTGAGATAGAAGTTGCAGGTCAACATTATTATCTGGAAGATTCAGGAGCTATGAAGCAAGGCTGGCTTAAAAAGGCAAATGCTTGGTACTTCTACAAGGCAGACGGTTCACGAGCTGTGGGTTGGATCAAGGACAAGGATAAATGGTACTTCTTGAAAGAAAATGGTCAATTACTTGTAAATGGCAAGACACCAGAAGGCTATACTGTTGATTCAAGTGGTGTCTGGTTAGTGGATGTTCCAGTAGAGAAAACTGCTACAACTAGAGTTACAAGTAATTCAGAAACAAAAGAATCCAAAGAAGTAGTGAAAAAGGATCTTGAAAATAAAGAAACGAGTCAACATGAAAGTGTTACAAGTTCTTCAACTAGTCAAGATTTGACTTCTTCAACTTCACAAAGCTCTGAAACGACTGCAAATAAATCGGAATCAGAACAGTAGTAAAAAAGAAGGTTTTAGGGCCTTCTTTTTCCTATCAACTCTTTTCTATTTCCTGTCATTCATGTTATAATGGATAAATATGAAGAATCGGAGTGAGACTATGAAATACAAACGGATTGTCTTTAAGGTGGGGACTTCTTCTCTGACGAATGAGGATGGAAGTTTATCACGTAGTAAGGTAAAGGCTATTACCCAGCAGTTGGCTATGCTGCACGAGGCTGGTCATGAATTGATTTTGGTGTCGTCAGGTGCCATTGCTGCTGGTTTTGGGGCCTTAGGATTTAAAAAGCGTCCGACTAAGATTGCTGATAAACAGGCTTCAGCAGCGGTAGGGCAAGGGCTTTTGTTGGAAGAATACACGACCAATCTTCTCTTGCGCCAAATCGTTTCTGCACAAATCTTGCTGACCCAGGATGACTTTGTGGATAAGCGCCGTTATAAAAATGCCCATCAGGCTTTGTCAGTTCTACTTAGCCGTGGGGCAATTCCTATCATCAATGAGAATGACAGTGTCGTTATTGATGAGCTCAAGGTTGGGGACAATGATACTTTAAGTGCTCAGGTAGCAGCCATGGTCCAAGCAGACCTTTTGGTCCTCTTGACAGACGTCGACGGTCTTTATACTGGAAATCCTAATTCAGATCCAAGAGCCAAACGCTTGGAGCGAATCGAGACCATTAATCGTGAGATTATTGATATGGCCGGTGGAGCAGGTTCGTCTAATGGTACAGGTGGCATGTTAACTAAAATCAAAGCTGCAACTATCGCGACAGAATCGGGCGTTCCTGTTTATATCTGCTCATCCTTGAAAGTAGATGCCATGATTGAGGCATCTGAGGAGACCAAGGATGGTTCCTACTTCGTTGCTCAAGAGAAGGGACTTCGTACCCAGAAACAATGGCTGGCCTTTTATGCTCAGAGTCAAGGTTCTATTTGGGTTGATAAAGGGGCTGCAGAAGCTCTCTCTCAACATGGCAAGAGTCTCCTTTTATCTGGTGTTGTTGACGCAGAAGGCGCCTTTTCTTACGGTGATATCGTGACAGTATTTGACAAGGAAAGTGGAAAATCACTTGGAAAAGGACGCGTGCAATTTGGAGCATCTGCTTTGGAGGATATGTTGCGTTCTCAAAAAGCCAAGGGTGTCCTGATTCACCGTGATGACTGGATTTCCATTACTCCTGAAATCCAACTACTCTTTACAGAATTTTAGAGGTAAACTATGGTAAGTACACAAGAACAATTTGAACAGGTACAGGCTGTTAAAAAATCGATCAATACAGCTAGTGAAGAGGTGAAAAACCAAGCCTTGCTAGCCATGGCTGACCACTTAGTGGCTGCTACAGAGGAGATTTTAGCGGCTAATGCCCTCGATATGGCAGCGGCTAAGGGGAAAATCTCAGATGTGATGTTGGATCGTCTTTATTTGGATGCAGGTCGTATAGAAGCGATGGCAATAGGAATTCGTGAAGTGGTTGCTTTACCAGATCCAATCGGTGAAGTTTTAGAAACCAATCAGCTTGAAAATGGTTTGGTTATCACAAAGAAACGTGTAGCTATGGGAGTTATTGGTATAATCTATGAAAGCCGTCCAAATGTGACGTCTGATGCGGCTGCTTTGGCCATCAAGAGTGGGAATGCGGTTGTTCTTCGTAGTGGTAAGGATGCCTATCAAACGGCCCATGCCATTGTCACAGCCTTGAAGAAGGGCTTGGAGACGACTACTATTCACCCAGATGTGATTCAACTGGTGGAAGATACCAGTCGTGAAAGCAGCTATGCCATGATGAAGGCCAAAGGCTATCTAGACCTTCTCATTCCTCGTGGAGGGGCTGGTTTGATCAATGCCGTAGTTGAAAATGCTATCGTACCTGTTATTGAGACAGGAACTGGGATTGTCCATGTTTATGTGGACAAGGATGCAGACGAAGACAAGGCGCTGTCTATCATCAACAATGCCAAAACTAGTCGCCCTTCTGTCTGCAATGCCATGGAGGTTCTCCTTGTTCATGAGGACAAGGCAGCAAGTTTTCTTCCTCGCTTGGAGCAAGTTCTGGTTGCAGATCGAAAAGAAGCTGGGTTGGAAGCAATTCAATTCCGCCTGGATAGCAAAGCAAGTCAGTTTGTTTCTGGTCAAGTAGCTGAGGCTCAAGACTTTGACACCGAGTTTTTAGACTATATTCTAGCTGTTAAGATTGTGAGCAGTTTAGAAGAAGCGGTTGCCCATATTGAGGCTCACAGTACCCATCATTCGGATGCCATTGTGACGGAAAATGCAGAAGCTGCAGCTTACTTTACAGATCAGGTGGACTCTGCAGCGGTTTATGTCAATGCCTCAACTCGTTTCACCGATGGTGGCCAATTTGGTCTTGGTTGTGAAATGGGGATTTCTACTCAGAAATTGCACGCGCGTGGTCCAATGGGCTTGAAGGAGTTGACTAGCTACAAGTATGTGGTTACTGGTGACGGACAGATAAGGGAGTAAGAGATGAAGATTGGATTTATCGGTTTGGGGAATATGGGTGCTAGCTTGGCCAAAGCTGTCTTGCAGGTCAAGACAGGTGATGATCTTCTCCTTGCCAATCGTAGTCAAGCCAAGGTGGATGCTTTCATTTCTGACTTTGGCGGTCAGGCTTCCAGCAATGAAGAAATATTTGCAGAAGCAGATGTGATTTTTCTAGGTGTTAAGCCTGCTCAGTTTTCTGAACTGCTTTCTCAATATCAGACCATTCTTGAAAAACGAGAGAGTCTTCTTTTGATTTCCATGGCAGCTGGATTGACTTTAGAAAAACTAGCAAGTCTTATCCCAAATCAACACAGAATTATTCGTATGATGCCAAATACTCCTGCTTCTATCGGTCAAGGAGTGATTAGTTATGCCTTGTCTCCTAATTGTAGGGCTGAGGACAGTGACCTCTTTTGTCAGCTTTTAGCCAAGGCTGGTCTCTTGGTTGAACTTGGGGAAAGCTTAATAGATGCAGCGACAGGTCTTGCAGGCTGTGGACCGGCTTTTGTCTATCTTTTTATTGAGGCTTTGGCAGATGCAGGTGTTCAGACGGGATTGCCACGAGAAACGGCATTGAAAATGGCAGCACAAACTGTGGTAGGAGCTGGTCAATTGGTCCTAGAAAGCCAAGAGCATCCTGGGGTCTTGAAAGACCAAGTTTGTAGCCCAGGCGGTTCGACTATCGCTGGTGTAGCAAGCCTAGAAGCGCATGCTTTTCGAGGAACAGTCATGGAGGCAGTTGGTCAAGCCTATAAACGAACACAAGAACTAGGTAAATAAGAGGTGGATTTGTCTGCCTCTTTTATGGTGGTTGATACTCTTCGAAAATCTCTTTAAACTGCGTCAGCTTCCATCTGCAACCTCAAAACAGTGTTTTTAGCAACCTGCGGTTAGCTTCCTAGTTTGCTCTTTGATTTTCATTGAGTATGAAATGAGAAGACAAAAAGATTGTCACAAACCCCTATTTTTTTGATAGAATAGAAGTAGTAAAAAAGAAATGAGTTAGACATGTCAAAAGGATTTTTAGTCTCTCTTGAGGGACCAGAGGGAGCAGGCAAGACCAGTGTTTTAGAGGCTCTGCTCCCAATTTTAGAGGAAAAAGGGGTAGAGGTGCTGACGACCCGTGAACCTGGCGGAGTCTTGATTGGGGAGAAGATTCGGGAAGTAATTTTGGATCCAAGTCATACTCAGATGGATGCGAAGACAGAGCTTTTGCTCTATATCGCCAGTCGCAGACAGCACTTGGTGGAAAAAGTTCTTCCAGCACTTGAAGATGGCAAGTTGGTCATTATGGATCGCTTCATCGATAGTTCCGTTGCCTATCAGGGATTTGGTCGTGGCTTGGATATTGACGCCATTGATTGGCTCAATCACTTTGCGACAGACGGCCTTAAACCCGATTTGACACTCTATTTTGACATCGAGGTGGAAGAAGGACTGGCTCGCATTGCTGCTAATAGCAATCGTGAGGTCAATCGTTTGGACTTGGAAGGGTTGAACTTGCATAAAAAAGTTCGTCAAGGCTATCTTTCTCTTCTGGACAAAGAAGGAAATCGCATTGTCAAGATCGATGCCAGTCTCCCTTTGGAGCAAGTTGTGGAAACTACCAAGTCTGTCTTGTTTGATAGAATGGGATTAGCTAAATGAAACAAGATCAACTAAAGGTCTGGCAGCCAGAACAGTTTGACCGCTTTGTCCGTATTTTGGAGCAAGACCAGCTCAATCATGCTTACCTCTTTTCAGGTTTTTTTGGAAGCTTGGAAATGGCGCAATTTTTGGCTAAGAGCCTCTTTTGTACGGATAAAGTAGGTGTTTTACCATGTGAGAAATGCCGAAATTGTAAGCTGATTGAACAGGGAGAATTTCCCGATGTCACCTTGATTAAGCCAGTCAATCAGGTTATTAAGACAGAACGCATTCGAGAATTGGTGGGTCAGTTTTCCCAAGCAGGGATTGAAAGCCAACAACAGTTTTTTATTATCGAGCAAGCTGAGAAGATGCACCCCAACGCAGCTAATTCTCTGCTCAAGGTTATCGAAGAACCCCAGAGTGAGGTTTATATTTTCTTCTTGACTAGCGATGAGGAAAAGATGTTACCGACCATCCGTAGTCGGACCCAGATTTTCCACTTTAAAAAGCAAGAAGAAAAACTCATCTTGCTCTTAGAACAAATGGGACTGGTTAAGAAAAAAGCAACTCTCTTAGCCCAGTTTAGTCAATCACGAGCTGAAGCAGAAAAGTTGGCAAATCAGGCAAGTTTTTGGACCTTGGTTGATGAAAGTGAACGCCTGCTGACTTGGTTAGTGGCTAAGAAAAAAGAAAGTTATTTGCAAGTTGCCAAACTAGCTAGCTTGGCAGATGACAAGGAAAAACAAGATCAGGTTTTACGGATTCTTGAAGTTCTCTGTGGACAAGATATCCTACAAGCAAGAGTAAGAGTGATTTTACAAGATTTGCTAGAAGCTAGAAAAATGTGGCAAGCTAATGTCAGCTTTCAAAATGCCATGGAATATCTGGTCTTGAAAGAAATATAAACTCAAAAATGAATGATAAAGAAAGGAAAGGGCTGTTTTATGGACAAAAAAGAATTATTTGACGCGCTGGACGATTTTTCCCAACAGTTATTGGTGACCTTGGCTGATGTGGAAGCTATCAAGAAAAATCTCAAGAGCCTGGTAGAGGAAAATACAGCTCTTCGTTTGGAAAATAGTAAGTTGCGAGAACGCTTGGGTGAGGTGGAAGCAGACGCTCCTGTCAAGGCTAAGCATGTTCGTGAAAGTGTCCGTCGCATTTACCGGGATGGATTTCACGTATGTAATGATTTTTATGGACAACGTCGAGAGCAGGACGAGGAATGTATGTTCTGTGACGAGTTGTTATACAGGGAGTAGGCATGCAGATTCAAAAAAGTTTTAAGGGGCAGTCTCCCTATGGCAAGCTGTACCTAGTGGCAACGCCGATTGGTAATTTAGATGATATGACCTTTCGAGCTATTCAGACCTTGAAAGAAGTGGACTGGATTGCGGCTGAGGACACGCGCAATACAGGTCTATTGCTCAAGCATTTTGACATTTCTACCAAGCAAATCAGTTTTCATGAGCACAATGCCAAGGAAAAGATTCCTGATTTGATTGGTTTCCTGAAAGCAGGGCAAAGTATTGCTCAGGTATCCGACGCGGGTCTGCCTAGCATCTCAGACCCTGGTCATGATTTGGTTAAGGCAGCAATTGAGGAAGAAATTGCGGTTGTGACTGTTCCAGGTGCCTCTGCAGGAATTTCTGCCTTGATTGCCAGTGGTTTAGCGCCACAGCCACATATCTTTTACGGCTTTTTACCGAGAAAATCAGGCCAGCAAAAGCAATTTTTTGACTCGAAAAAAGACTATCCTGAAACACAAATTTTCTATGAATCTCCTCACCGTGTGGCAGATACATTGGAAAATATGCTAGAAGTCTACGGTGACCGCTCGGTCGTCTTGGTCAGAGAATTGACCAAGATTTATGAAGAATACCAACGAGGAAAGATCTCTGAATTGCTAGAAAACATCGCTGAAACACCGCTCAAGGGTGAGTGTCTACTCATCGTTGAAGGTGCCAGCCAAGATGTGGAGGAAAAAGACGAGGAGGACTTGTTTTCAGAAATCCAAGCTCGTATCCAGCAAGGCATGAAGAAAAACCAAGCTATCAAGGAAGTCGCTAAGATTTACCAGTGGAATAAAAGCCAGCTCTACGCTGCCTACCACGACTGGGAAGAAAATCAAGAAAATGACTAAACAGGGAAGTTTGCCTTCTTCCCTTTTTTTGTTATACTAGTAGAAGAAAAAATTAGAAAGATTTGTGGGAGTGAAAAAGTCCTGTGGACTTTTTCAGCCTGAGCCAAGAAATTCGAAAACTCTTAAGTTTGATTGGCTTTTTCAATGTGAATCTTGTCTTCACACTCCCAAAGAGGTATTAGTGTCGTGTCTCAATCTTATATCAATGTTATCGGTGCTGGTTTGGCAGGTTCTGAAGCAGCCTACCAAATCGCAGAACGTGGTATTCCAGTTAAACTTTATGAAATGCGTGGTGTCAAGCCTACACCTCAACACAAAACAGACAATTTTGCTGAGTTGGTTTGTTCCAATTCCCTACGTGGGGATGCTCTGACAAACGCCGTAGGGCTTCTTAAGGAAGAAATGCGTCGCTTGGGTTCTGTTATCTTGGAATCTGCAGAAGCTACACGTGTTCCTGCAGGCGGTGCCCTTGCGGTAGACCGTGATGGTTTCTCTCAAATGGTGACCGAAAAAGTGGCTAACCACCCCTTAATTGAAGTGGTTCGCGATGAAATTACAGAATTGCCAACGGACGTTATTACTGTGGTCGCTACTGGTCCTTTGACTAGCGATGCCCTGGCTGAGAAGATTCATGCCCTTAATGACGGCGATGGATTCTATTTCTACGATGCGGCAGCACCTATTATTGATGTCAACACTATCGATATGAGCAAGGTCTATCTCAAGTCTCGTTATGATAAGGGAGAGGCGGCCTATCTCAATGCCCCTATGACTAAGCAAGAATTTATGGATTTCCATGAGGCCTTGGTTAATGCAGAAGAAGCACCGCTGAATTCCTTTGAAAAAGAAAAATACTTTGAAGGATGTATGCCTATCGAAGTCATGGCCAAACGTGGCATTAAAACCATGCTTTATGGTCCTATGAAGCCAGTCGGGCTTGAGTATCCAGACGACTACACAGGACCTCGTGATGGAGAGTTCAAAACACCTTATGCGGTTGTTCAACTTCGTCAGGACAATGCAGCAGGTAGCCTCTACAATATCGTCGGTTTCCAAACCCACCTCAAATGGGGAGAACAAAAGCGTGTCTTCCAAATGATTCCAGGTCTTGAAAATGCGGAGTTTGTTCGTTATGGTGTCATGCACCGCAATTCTTACATGGATTCACCAAATCTTCTGGATCAGACCTATCGTTCTAAGAAACAGCCAAACCTCTTCTTTGCTGGTCAAATGACGGGTGTGGAAGGCTATGTTGAATCAGCAGCTTCAGGCTTAGTTGCAGGTATTAACGCGGCTCGACTCTTCAAGGGTGAAAGTGAAGCAATCTTCCCAGAGACAACAGCGATTGGAAGTCTGGCTCATTACATCACTCATGCGGACAGCAAGCATTTCCAACCAATGAATGTCAACTTCGGAATTATAAAGGAGTTGGAAGGCGAGCGTATCCGTGATAAGAAGGCTCGTTATGAAAAAATTGCAGAGCGTGCTCTTAGCGACTTAGAGGAATTTTTAACGGTCTAATTTTTTTGAAAGAATTGCTCATGATACTATAAAAATCTTAGAAATTGTGATAAAATAGGTAGGATAAAAAAAGGAGAGTGAAAATGGCGAATCCCAAGTATAAACGTATTTTAATCAAGTTATCAGGTGAAGCCCTTGCCGGTGAACGTGGCGTAGGGATTGATATCCAAACAGTTCAAACAATCGCAAAAGAGATTCAAGAAGTTCATAGCTTAGGTATCGAAATTGCCCTTGTTATTGGTGGAGGAAATCTCTGGCGTGGAGAACCTGCTGCAGAAGCAGGAATGGACCGCGTTCAGGCAGATTACACAGGAATGCTTGGGACTGTTATGAATGCTCTTGTGATGGCAGATTCATTGCAACAAGTTGGGGTTGATACACGTGTGCAAACAGCTATTGCCATGCAACAAGTGGCAGAGCCTTATGTCCGTGGACGTGCCCTTCGTCACCTTGAAAAAGGCCGTATCGTTATCTTTGGTGCCGGAATTGGTTCACCATACTTCTCAACAGATACAACAGCGGCTCTTCGTGCAGCTGAAATCGAAGCAGATGCCATCCTTATGGCTAAAAATGGTGTCGACGGTGTTTACAATGCCGATCCTAAGAAAGACAAGACAGCCGTTAAGTTTGAAGAATTGACCCACAGTGACGTTATCAATAAAGGTCTTCGTATCATGGACTCAACAGCTTCAACCCTCTCAATGGACAACGACATTGACTTGGTTGTCTTCAACATGAACCAACCAGGCAACATCAAACGTGTCGTATTTGGTGAAAATATCGGAACAACAGTTTCAAATAATATCGAAGAAAAGGAATAAGAAAGATTATGGCTAACGCAATTATTGAAAAAGCTAAAGAGAGAATGACCCAGTCTCACCAATCACTTGCTCGTGAATTTGGTGGTATCCGTGCCGGTCGTGCCAATGCAAGCTTGCTTGACCGTGTACATGTAGAATACTATGGAGTCGAAACTCCTCTTAACCAAATCGCTTCAATTACGATTCCAGAAGCGCGTGTTTTGTTGGTCACACCATTTGACAAGTCTTCATTGAAAGACATCGAACGTGCCTTGAACGCTTCTGATCTTGGTATCACACCAGCTAACGACGGTTCTGTGATTCGTTTGGTTATCCCAGCTCTTACAGAAGAAACTCGTCGTGACCTTGCTAAAGAAGTGAAGAAGGTCGGCGAAAATGCTAAAGTGGCTGTCCGCAATATCCGTCGCGATGCTATGGACGAAGCTAAAAAACAAGAAAAAGCAAAAGAAATCACTGAAGACGAATTGAAGACTCTTGAAAAAGACATTCAAAAAGTAACAGACGATGCTGTTAAACACATCGACGACATGACTGCCAACAAAGAGAAAGAACTTTTGGAAGTCTAAAAATAAACAGAAAAACTCAGTTGGCATTGCTGGCTGAGTTTTATTCGAAAGAAGGAAATATGAAAACAAATCTTGCAAGTTTTATCGTTGGACTGATCATCGATGAAAACGACCGTTTTTACTTTGTGCAAAAGGATGGTCAAACCTATGCTCTTGCTAAGGAAGAAGGTCAACATACAGTAGGGGATACGGTCAAAGGTTTTGCCTACACGGATATGAAGCAAAAACTCCGCCTGACAACTTTAGAAGTGACTGCCACTCAGGACCAATTTGGTTGGGGAACTGTAACGGAAGTTCGTAAAGACTTGGGTGTCTTTGTGGATACAGGCCTTCCTGACAAGGAAATCGTTGTGTCACTCGATATTCTCCCTGAGCTCAAGGAACTCTGGCCTAAGAAGGACGACCAACTCTACATCCGTCTTGAAGTGGACAAGAAAGACCGTATCTGGGGACTCTTGGCCTATCAAGAAGACTTCCAACGTCTGGCTCGTCCTGCCTACAACAACATGCAGAACCAAAACTGGCCAGCCATTGTTTACCGCCTCAAGCTGTCAGGAACTTTTGTTTACCTGCCAGAAAATAACATGCTTGGCTTTATCCATCCTAGCGAGCGCTACGCAGAGCCACGTTTGGGTCAAGTCTTAGATGCGCGTGTCATTGGTTTCCGTGAAGTGGACCGCACTCTGAACCTCTCCCTCAAACCTCGTTCTTTTGAGATGTTGGAAAATGATGCTCAGATGATTTTGACTTACTTGGAAAGCAATGGAGGTTTTATGACCTTGAATGATAAGTCATCTCCAGACGACATCAAGGCAACCTTTGGAATTTCTAAAGGGCAGTTCAAGAAGGCACTTGGTGGCTTGATGAAGGCTGGCAAAATCAAGCAAGACCAGTTTGGGACAGAGTTGATTTAGGGAGGCATATGAGAAAATCATTTTACACTTGGCTTATGACTGAGCGCAATCCTAAAAGTAATAGTCCTAAAGCTATATTGGCAGACCTAGCTTTTGAAGAGTCTTCCTTCCCAAAACACACCGATGATTTTGATGAGGTGAGTCGCTTTTTGGAAGAGCATGCCAGTTTCTCTTTTAACCTAGGAGACTTTGACGCCATCTGGCAAGAATACTTAGAACACTAGCATGATTCACTGGGTTTGGGCTAGTAATTTCTCCACCCCTTTGCTATAATAAAAAGAAATAAAAGGATTAGAGAGGTTCTTTATTTGAAGGAACATTCAATAGACATTCAACTGAGTCATCCAGATGACCTATTTCATCTTTTTGGTTCCAATGAACGCCATCTTCGTTTGATGGAAGAAGAGCTTGATGTTGTGATTCATGCTCGTACGGAGATTGTCCAGGTTTTGGGAGAAGAGTCTGCTTGTGAGGAAGCCCGTCAGGTTATCCAGGCTTTGATGGTCTTGGTAAATCGTGGGATGACCGTTGGTACGCCAGATGTGGTAACTGCAATTAGCATGGTCAAAAACGATGAAATTGATAAATTTGTCGCCCTTTACGAAGAAGAAATTATCAAGGACAATACAGGGAAGCCTATTCGTGTCAAAACTCTAGGTCAAAAGCTTTATGTGGATAGTGTCAAACAGCACGATGTGACCTTTGGAATTGGGCCAGCAGGTACAGGGAAGACCTTTCTTGCAGTGACCTTGGCAGTGACTGCTCTTAAACGTGGGCAGGTCAAGCGGATTATCCTAACACGCCCGGCAGTGGAAGCTGGCGAGAGTCTAGGTTTTCTTCCGGGTGATCTTAAAGAGAAGGTAGATCCTTACCTTCGACCTGTTTATGATGCCTTGTATCAGATTCTGGGAAAAGACCAGACGACTCGTCTCATGGAGCGTGAAATTATCGAGATTGCACCTCTTGCCTACATGCGTGGACGGACCTTGGATGATGCCTTTGTCATTCTCGATGAGGCGCAAAATACGACCATCATGCAGATGAAGATGTTCTTGACTCGTTTAGGTTTTAATTCTAAGATGATTGTCAATGGAGATATCAGTCAGATTGACCTTCCGCGTAACGTCAAGTCCGGTTTGATTGATGCCAAAGAAAAACTCAAGAACATTCACCAGATTGACTTTGTTCATTTTTCAGCTAAGGATGTGGTTCGCCATCCAGTTGTCGCTCAAATTATCCGATCCTATGAACCAGTACCAGTTAAAAAAGCAGAGAGTGAAGAATTAGAGTCTCAACCTCTATCTGAAGGATAGTTCTTTTGTACTTAAAGTTATCTCAATACCAAGTATAAATTTGCTTTTTAGATATTTCATTCAATATCCTTATCTTAGTTAGAAACTTTTCAAGTGGTGGAATCCTATGGAATCAATTTTTGTAAAATTTGCCCAGTATCCGTATATAGAAACGGAGCATTTATTGCTTAGACCTGTAACCTTGGATGATGCGGAAGCTATGTTTGAGTATGCCTCAGACAGAGAAAATACGCGCTACACTTTTCCAACAAATCAAAGTTTGGAAGAAACCAAGAATAACATTGCTCAGTTCTACTTGGCTAATCCTTTGGGACGTTGGGGAATCGAATTAAAAGATAACGGCAAGTTTATAGGAACCATTGACTTGCACAAGATTGATCCTGTTCTTAAGAAGGCAGCTATTGGCTACATTATCAATAAAAAGTATTGGAATCAAGGTTTGACGACAGAAGCCAATCGTGCTGTGATTGAGCTAGCTTTTGAGAAGATAGGCATGAATAAGTTGGTTGCTTTACACGATAAGGACAATCCTGCATCTGGCAAGGTCATGGAGAAATCAGGCATGCATTTTTCTCACGAAGAACCATATGCTTGTATGGACCAGCATGAAGAAGGCCGAATTGTTACAAGAGTTCATTATATCTTGACCAAGGAAGACTATTTTGCAAATAAATAAGCAGTTGAAAAGAAATTTTTCGACTGTTTTTTTCTTCCTCTTACGAATAATCTAAGAGAGGAGAAAATATGGAAGCAATTATCGAGAAAATCAAAGAGTATAAAATCATTGTCATCTGTACTGGTCTGGGCTTGCTTGTAGGAGGATTTTTCCTACTAAAACCAGTTCCACAAACACCTGTCAAGGAAACGAATTTACAGGCAGAAGTTGCAGCTGTTTCCAAGGATTCATCGACCGAAAAGGAAGTGAAGAAGGAAGAAAAGGAAGAACCCCTTGAACAAGATCTAATCACAGTAGATGTGAAGGGGGCTGTCAAATCGCCAGGGATTTATGACTTGCCAGTAGGTAGTCGGGTCAATGATGCCGTTCAGAAAGCAGGCGGCTTGACAGAGCAAGCAGATAGCAAGTCGCTCAATCTAGCTCAGAAAGTTAGTGATGAAGCTCTGGTTTACGTTCCAACTAAGGGAGACGAATCAGCTAGTCAACAGACTGGTTCTGGGACGGCTTCTTCAATGAACAAGGAAAAGAAAATCAATCTCAATAAGGCCAGTCTGGAAGAGTTCAAGCAGGTCAAGGGATTGGGTGGCAAACGAGCTCAGGATATTATCGACCATCGTGAATCAAATGGGAAATTCAAGTCGGTTGATGAACTTAAGAAGGTTTCTGGTATTGGTGCTAAAACCATAGAAAAGCTAAAAGACTATGTTACAGTGGACTAAGAATTTCCCAATTCCCCTAATCTATCTGAGTTTTCTATTGCTCTGGCTTTATTACGCCATTTTTTCAGCGTCCTATATCGCACTGCTAGGCTCCGTTTTTCTGCTGGTCTGTCTCTTTCTCCAATTTCCGTGGAAGTCTGTTGGTAAAGTTCTAGTGCTTTGTGGAATTTTTGGATTCTGGTTTGTTTTTCAAAATTGGCAACAGAGTCATGCTAGTCAAAACCTAGCAGATTCTGTTGAAAGGGTACGGATTTTGCCTGACACTATTAAGGTTAATGGTGATAGTCTGTCCTTTCGTGGCAAGTCTGATGGACGAATTTTTCAAGTCTATTATAAACTTCAATCCGAGAATGAAAAAGAAGTCTTTCAAGCATTAACAGACCTTCATGAGATAGAGTTAGAAGGAAAACTTTCGGAGCCAGAAGGGCAGAGAAATTTTGGTGGCTTTGACTACCAAGCCTATCTGAAGACTCAGGGAATTTACCAGACTCTCAATATCAAAAAAATCCAGTCACTTCAAAAGGTTGGCAGTTGGGATATAGGAGAAAACTTGTCTAGTTTACGTCGAAAGGCTGTAGTTTGGATCAAGACGCACTTTCCAGACCCTATGCGCAATTATATGACGGGGCTCTTGCTGGGACATTTGGATACGGACTTTGAGGAGATGAATGAGCTTTATTCCAGTCTAGGAATTATCCATCTTTTTGCCTTGTCAGGTATGCAGGTAGGTTTTTTCATGGACGGATTTAAGAAACTTCTCTTGCGATTGGGCTTGACTCAAGAAAAGTTGAAATGGATGACTTATCCCTTTTCCCTTATCTATGCAGGCCTGACAGGATTTTCAGCATCGGTCATTCGTAGTCTTTTGCAAAAGCTATTGGCTCAACATGGTGTTAAGGGCTTAGATAATTTTGCCCTGACTGTGCTTGTCCTCTTTATCGTCATGCCCAACTTTTTCTTGACAGCAGGAGGTGTCTTATCCTGCGCCTATGCTTTTATCTTGACCATGACCAGCAAAGAAGGAGAGGGCCTCAAGGCTGTTGCTAGAGAAAGTCTAGTCATTTCTTTGGGGATATTACCCATTTTAGCCTTCTATTTTGCGGAATTTCAGCCTTGGTCCATCCTTTTGACCTTTGTCTTTTCCTTTCTATTTGACTTGGTCTTCTTACCGCTCTTGTCTATCTTATTTGCCCTTTCCTTTCTCTATCCAGTTATTCAGCTGAACTTTCTCTTTGAGTGGTTGGAGGGGATTATTCGCTTGGTATCGCAGCTGGCAAGTAGGCCTCTGGTCTTTGGACAACCCAATGCATGGCTTTTAATCTTATTATTAATTTCTTTGGCTTTGGTCTATGATTTGGGGAGAAACATTAAAAGTCTAGCAGTATTGAGCTTATTGATTGCAGGTCTCTTTTGCTTGACCAAGCATCCACTGGAAAATGAAATCACCATGCTGGATGTGGGGCAAGGCGAGAGTCTTTTCATACGAGATGTAACTGGGAAAACCATTCTCATAGATGTTGGTGGCAAGGCAGAGTCTACTAAGAAAATCGAAAAATGGCAAGAAAGGACGACGACCAGCAATGCCCAGCGTACCTTGATTCCCTATCTCAAAAGTCGAGGAGTAGCCAAGATTGATCAGCTGGTTTTGACAAACACAGACAAGGAGCATGTTGGAGATTTGTTGGAGGTGACCAAGGCTTTCCATGTAGGCGAAATTTTAG
>CAUQGR010000034.1:0-19956 GCA_963517545.1 uncultured Streptococcus sp.
TATCTACAACCTCAAAACAGTGTTTTGAGCAGCCTGCGGCTAGTTTCCTAGTTTGTTCTTTGATTTTCATTGAGTATAAGAACTTTAGTTGGCTCCCAATTTTCAAAAGAAAAACATAAATAAATAGTTGAAAAAATTCACAGCATTCACCATTATTTTCAAGGAGAAAAACAGTGAAAAAAAGGAAAAAACTCGCTCTATCCCTTGCAGCTCTTTTGCTGGCAGGTTCTTTGGCGGGATGTGCTAGCTGGATTGATCGTGGAGAATCCATGACAGCTGTTGGTTCAACGGCTCTTCAGCCCTTGGTCGAAGCAGCAGCAGATGAATTTGGCTCTCTGCACGTTGGAAAAACAGTCAACGTCCAAGGTGGAGGATCTGGTACAGGTTTGTCTCAGGTTCAATCTGGAGCTGTTGATGTAGGAAATTCAGACGTATTCGCCGAAGAAAAAGACGGTATCAACGCCTCAGCCCTAGTGGACCACAAGGTTGCGGTAGCGGGCTTGGCGGTGATTGTGAATAAGGAAGTTGATGTTGAAAATCTGACAACTGAGCAACTCCGTAGCATCTTCACAGGCCAAGTGACCAACTGGAAAGAGGTCGGTGGAAAAGACCTAGCCATTTCTATTATCAACCGTGCGGCAAGTTCTGGTTCGCGTGCAACCTTTGATAGTGTTGTCATGGATGGTCAATCTGCCGTGCAGAGTCAAGAACAGGATTCAAATGGGATGGTCAAAAACATTGTTTCCCAGACACCAGGAGCCATTTCTTACCTAGCCTTTGCCTATGTGGATGACTCGGTTAAACGCATGAAATTGAACGGCTATGAGCCGATTGCAGAAAATGTAACAACCAATAACTGGCCTTTGTGGTCTTATGAACACATGTACACCCTAGGTCAACCAAATGAATTGGTGGCAGAGTTTCTCAACTTTGTCCTCTCAGATGAAGCGCAAAGCGGAATCGTTAAGGGAATGGGTTATATTTCTGTCAAGGAAATGAAGGTTGAAAAAGACGCTGTTGGAACGGTGACAGCACTAGAAGGGAGTCACTAATGAATCAAGAAGAATTAGCTAAAAAATTACTTTCTCCCTCAAAGAACTCTCGTCTAGAGAAATTAGGAAAAGGCTTGACCTTTGCCTGTCTGTCTTTGATTGTCATCATTGTGGCTATGATTTTGATTTTCGTAGCCCAAAAAGGTTTGTCGACCTTCTTTGTCAATGGGGTCAATATCTTTGATTTCCTATTTGGCCAAACTTGGAATCCTTCAGGTAAACAATTTGGTGCCCTTCCTATGATTTTGGGTTCCTTTATTGTCACAATCCTATCAGCCCTTATCGCAACTCCTTTTGCCATTGGTGCGGCAGTCTTTATGACCGAGGTCTCACCAAAAGGTGCTAGAATCTTGCAACCAGCCATTGAATTGCTAGTCGGGATTCCTTCAGTTGTGTATGGATTTATCGGTTTGCAGGTCGTAGTTCCTTTTGTCCGTAGTGTCTTTGGTGGAACTGGTTTTGGGATTTTGTCAGGGATTTTCGTTCTCTTTGTCATGATCTTACCGACGGTAACCTTTATGACAACCGATAGCTTGCGTGCGGTGCCTCGTCACTACCGCGAAGCTAGTTTGGCTATGGGAGCCACTCGTTGGCAAACTATCTGGCGCGTGACTTTGAAGGCTGCGCGTTCAGGGATTTTCACAGCAGTGGTCTTTGGGATGGCGCGTGCCTTTGGTGAGGCCTTGGCCATTCAGATGGTGGTCGGAAACTCAGCCGTTGTCCCAACTTCATTGACAACACCTGCTGCGACCTTGACCTCTGTTTTGACCATGGGTATCGGAAATACCGTTATGGGAACAGTTGACAATAACGTTCTCTGGTCACTGGCCTTAGTCTTGCTTTTGATGAGTTTGGCCTTCAACAGTGTGATTAAATTGATTACGAAAGAAAGAGGAAAGAAAAACTATGCACGCTAAGAAATTAGATAAAATTGCAACAGCTGTCCTCTACTCGATTGCAGGAATTATCGTTGCCATCTTGGCATCCTTGATTCTCTATATCTTGGTTCGTGGTTTGCCTCACATCTCTTGGTCTTTCTTGACTGGCAAATCATCTTCTTACCAAGCTGGTGGAGGGATTGGAATTCAGCTCTATAATTCCTTCTTCCTCTTGGTCATTACCTTGATTATCTCTGTTCCCTTGTCAATGGGAGCTGGGATTTTCCTAGCTGAATATGCCAAAAAAGGTCCTGTGACCAATTTTGTCAGAACCTGTATTGAAATCTTGTCTTCACTGCCATCAGTGGTTGTAGGTCTCTTTGGTTACTTGATCTTTGTAGTTCAGTTTGAGTATGGATTTTCAATCATTTCAGGTGCCTTGGCCTTGACAGTCTTTAACCTACCTCAGATGACTCGTAATGTTGAAGACAGCTTGAAACACGTTCACCATACGCAACGTGAGGCTGGTCTGGCCCTTGGAATTTCTCGTTGGGAGACAGTTGTCCATGTTGTCATTCCAGAAGCCCTTCCAGGTATCGTAACGGGGGTTGTCTTGGCCTCTGGTCGTATCTTTGGTGAGGCTGCTGCTTTGATTTATACAGCAGGACAATCTGCTCCAGCCCTTGACTGGTCTAACTGGAATATTCTCAGTGTGACCAGTCCAATCTCTATCTTCCGCCAAGCAGAAACCTTGGCTGTCCACATTTGGAAAGTCAATAGCGAAGGAACCATTCCTGATGGAACCATTGTATCAGCAGGTTCTGCTGCCGTGCTCCTCATCTTTATCCTCATCTTTAACTTTGGAGCTCGCAAACTCGGAAGCTACCTACATAAGAAATTAACCGCTGCCTAAAGGAGAAGCCATGTCAAAATATAATTGGGATGAAAAGCATATCATCACCTTTCCTGAAGAGAAAGTGGCCCTCTCTACTAAGGATTTACATGTTTACTACGGTAAAAAAGAATCCATCAAGGGCATCGATATGCAATTTGAAAAAAATAAAATTACAGCCTTAATTGGCCCTTCTGGTTCAGGGAAATCAACCTACCTCCGCAGTCTCAACCGTATGAATGATACCATTGATATTGCCAAGGTCACAGGTCAAATCCTCTATCAAGGAATTGATGTTAACCGTCCAGAAATCAATGTTTATGAGATGCGTAAGCACATCGGAATGGTCTTCCAACGACCAAATCCCTTTGCCAAGTCTATTTACCGCAATATCACTTTTGCCCATGAACGTGCAGGGGTTAAGGACAAGCAAGTCTTGGATGAAATTGTGGAAACTTCTCTCCGTCAGGCTGCCCTTTGGGACCAGGTCAAAGACGATTTACACAAGTCAGCCTTGACCCTTTCAGGTGGTCAGCAGCAACGTCTCTGTATCGCTCGTGCTATCTCTGTTAAACCAGATATCCTCTTGATGGATGAACCAGCGTCAGCCTTGGATCCCATTGCGACAGCCCAGCTGGAAGAAACCATGCTGGAATTGAAGAAGGACTTTACTATCATCATCGTGACTCACAGTATGCAGCAGGCTGCGCGTGCTAGTGACTACACAGGATTTTTCTACTTGGGTGACTTGATCGAGTATGATAAGACGTCTAATATTTTCCAAAATGCCAAACTACAGTCAACCAATGACTACGTAACAGGACACTTTGGATAGAAAGGAAACAGTATGACAGAAGCGATTTTACAGGTGTCAGACCTGTCCGTTTACTACAATCAAAAAAAGTCCTTGAATAGTGTTTCCCTATCTTTCCAACCCAAGGAAATTACAGCCTTGATTGGTCCATCTGGATCAGGGAAGTCAACCCTTCTTAAGGCTATTAATCGCATGGGTGATCTTAATCCAGAGGTGACTACAACTGGTTCAGTGGTTTACAACGGCCACAATATCTACAGCCCGCGTACAGATACAGTTGAATTGCGTAAGGAAATCGGAATGGTTTTCCAACAACCAAACCCTTTCCCTATGTCCATCTACGAAAATGTTGTCTATGGGCTTCGTATCAATGGAGTTAAGGACAAGCAGGTTCTAGATGAAGCGGTTGAAAAAGCCTTGCAACGAGCTTCTATCTGGGATGAAGTTAAGGATCGTCTGCATGATTCGGCTATCGGGCTTTCAGGTGGACAACAGCAACGTGTCTGTGTTGCCCGTGTCTTGGCAACCAGTCCTAAAATCATTCTCTTGGATGAACCGACTTCAGCCTTGGACCCTATTTCTGCTGGGAAGATTGAGGAAACCTTGTATGGTCTAAAAGATAAATATACCATGCTCTTGGTTACACGTTCTATGCAACAAGCCTCTCGTATCTCTGACAAGACAGGATTTTTCCTTGATGGAGATTTGATTGAGTTTAACGATACCAAGAAGATGTTCCTCAACCCACAACACAAGGAAACAGAAGATTATATTTCAGGAAAATTTGGATAAGGAGATAAATGATGTTACGTTCTCAATTTGAAGAAGATTTAGAGAAATTGCACAACCAGTTCTATGCTATGGGACAAGAAGTGCTATCCCAAATCAATCGTACAGTGCGTGCCTTTGTTACGCATGACCGTGATTTGGCCAAAGAAGTCATCGAAGACGATGCAGAAGTAAACGAATACGAAGTGAAATTGGAGAAGAAATCATTTGAAATGATTGCCCTTCAACAACCCGTTTCTCAAGACTTACGTACAGTTCTAACAGTCTTGAAGGCTGTATCGGACTTGGAACGTATGGGTGACCATGCTGTTTCTATTGCAAGAGCAGCAATTCGTATGAAAGGGGAGCAACGCATCCCAGCTGTTGAAGAAGAAATCAAGAGAATGGGTCGCGATGTCAAGAACTTCGTTGAAGCAGCCCTTGAACTCTATCTGAATGGTTCAGTAGATCAGGCCTATGAAGTAGCAGCCATGGACGAAAAAATCAACCATTACTTTGATAGCATTCGTGACTTGGCTACAGAAGAAATCAAGAAAAATCCAGATGCCATTGTTACAGGTCGTGATTATTTCCAAGTGATTGCCTTCTTGGAACGTATTGGAGACTATGCCAAAAATATCTGTGAATGGGTTGTTTACTTTGAAACAGGTAAGATTGTTGAACTATAAAGTATTCAAAGGATAAAATTATTGTGAAATCTTACTTTTTAATACAGTAAGCTTTCATTGTATAGATAGTTTACTTTGTCAGAGGTGAATAATGAACTACATACAGAATATCAGAAAAAAAGTTGGAAAAGATAAAATTATTTTAAATTTTACCTGTGGAATATTAAGTCAATCAGGAAAAATTTTATTACAAAAACGAGCAGATAAAGGAACGTGGGGATTACCAGGTGGTGCTCTTGAATTAGGAGAATCGGCTTTAGAAGCTTTAGTGCGAGAGTTTTATGAAGAAACAGGAGTCGAAGTGAGGGTGGAAAAACTCTTAAATGTTTATACAAAATATTCAGACAGTTATCCGAATGGTGATGAGGCTCAAGTTCTTACAATCTTGTATTTAGTTTCATCTGAAACTTCTATCTCTACAAATTTTTTTACAAGTGATGAAACTTTAGAATTAGGATTTTTTGATCATAGTGACATACAAAATATTGCAATTGTAAACCAGCAGCATCAAGATATGATAAATGATTTTTTTGAAAATAAGTTCCCAATAGATAGATAAACTAACCACTGTATTTCTATTTTTTAGTAAATATATTTTATGAAAATGTAAGAAAAACACTTGACAAGCAACTTGGATAGCGTTATAATTATACAAAATTAACAGAGAGGTTGTTTATTTATGAAATCAAAAAAATGGATATTTGTTTTATGTAGTTTTCTTGCAAGTTTCTTCTTAGTAGCTTGTCAGTCGGGTTCTAATGAGTCTCAGTCAGCTGTTGAAGCCATTAAGCAAAAGGGGAAATTAGTTGTGGCGACTAGTCCTGACTATGCACCTTTTGAATTCCAATCCTTAGTTGACGGAAAAAATCAGGTAGTCGGTGCGGATATTGATATGGCCCAAGCTATCGCTGATGAACTTGGGGTGAAGTTGGAAATTTCAAGCATGAGTTTTGATAATGTCTTGACCAGTCTTCAAACTGGTAAGGCTGACCTAGCTGTCGCGGGAATTAGCGCTACTGATGAGAGAAAAGAAGTCTTTGATTTTTCAATCCCTTACTATGAAAACAAGATTAGTTTCTTGGTTCGTAAGGCTGATGTAGAAAAATACAAGGATTTAACTAGCTTAGAAAGTGCTAATATTGCAGCTCAAAAAGGGACTGTTCCAGAGTCTATGGTCAAGGAACAATTGCCAAAAGCACAGCTGACTTCCCTAACCAATATGGGAGAAGCAGTCAATGAATTGCAGGCTGGAAAAGTAGATGCTGTTCATATGGATGAGCCTGTTGCCCTTAGTTATGCTGCTAAAAACGCGGACCTAGCTGTCGCAACTGTCAGCTTGAAGATGAAGGACGGCGAAGCTAATGCAGTTGCCCTTAGAAAAAATAGTGCTGATTTGAAAGAAGTAGTGGACAAGGTCATCCAAAAACTCAAGGATGACGGTACCTACCAAAAATATCTTGAAAAAGCAGCAAGCCTAACAGAAGTTGAAGAATAATACTCAATGAAAATCAAAGAGCAAACTAGGAAGCTAGCCGCAGGTTGCTCAAAGCACTGCTTTGAGGTTGTAGATAAGACTGACGAAGTCAGTTACATATATCTACGGTAAGGCGACGCTGACGTGGTTTGAAGAGATTTTCGAAGAGTATAAGAAAAAAGCAGAGTTGGAAGTCAGTCCAATTCTGCTTTTAAATAGTTTAAAACCTTTTCCAGATTGTCTAAGGATACCTTGGCAAATTGGTAAGGACAGGCACCCAAGTAAGCCTCTTCAAAGAAATCCAAGCCCAGTTGGCTGTGTTTGAGACTGGCGATTTTAGGATACTGTCTGAGGTCTAGCAATAAACCATCGTGTAGGTGAAAGTGAGGGAGGGGACAAGGTGTGTTAGCTAGTCTTTCCTCGATTTGTTTTTGGTAGTCTTCCTGATTGGATAAGCGAGCTAGCCGATTTTTCTCAAATAATTGACTGTCAATATAGAGTGACAGGGCCTTTTGCATGATGAGGTTGCTGTCGTAGTCTAGGATATTTTTGTAGGCCACAAAGGCTTCTTTGATAGCATTTGGCAGAATGAGTGCTGTAATCCGCAGGGCTGGAAAGAGGCTGGTTGAGAAGGACTTGATATAAATGACGCGCTCCTCTGTATCCAGATAGTGGAAGGTCTGGCCCTTTTTAGAGTCCAAATCCCCCAGATAGTCGTCCTCTACGATATAAACACCATACTTGGCAGCTAAGTCAAGAATGGCTCGTTTGTCCTGCTCTGAATAGGAATGCCCCAGAGGATAGTGAAAACGAGGAATGGTATAGAAAAACTTAATTTTTCCTGTTTTGAAGTGGCCTTCCAGTTCCTCCAAGTCAATCCCATCAATGCCTCGTTCAATCGTTTGATAGTCCAGCCCTTGAGCAATCAAGAGGCGATTCATCCGATGGTAGGTCGGCTGTTCCACCAAGATTTCCTTGGCTTGGCTAGGAAAGGAAATTTGAGAGAGGATGAAAAGGGCTTGTTGGGTTCCAGAAGTCAGTACCAGTTGATCAGCCTTGCAGTAGAGAGCTTGGTCAAAGAGGAGTTTATGAATGGATTGTCTTAAGTCTTCTAATCCTTCTTGGTTATCATAGTAGTTGAAGAGGTAGTTTTCCCGGCCAATCAAGGTTTCATTGACACAGAGTCGGAAATCGTCATAGGCACTGGCATGTTCGTCAGTGACTTCGATTTCTAGATCCTGGTGTTGCCCTTGTTCTAGGACATAGTAACCACTCTGGGGCTTGGCATAGAGGTATTGTTCGTGCCGTAATTCCAGCAGGGCTCGTTGAACAGTATCCTTGCTACAGTGAAAGTCAAGGCTCAGTTGACGGATAGAAGGCAGGCGGCTTCCCGTTGAAAATCGTCCAGACTCGATGCCATTTTTTAGATAGGAAACGACCTCTTGGTACTTGCTTTGTTTCTTCATTCCAGACCTCCCTTGATTTTGTTACATTGTACCTTTTTTTTTCCTTCTTGGCAATGTCTAGAGTGTTTCTCTCGTTCACATCTAGGGGCAAATGTGGTATACTTAGGAGTAAGATTTATATAATAACAGACAAGAAAGAGAATGGATAAGAACGTGCAGGAACCAGTGAAATTATTTCAATACAATACCCTTGGAGCCTTGATGGCTGGCCTTTATGGTGGAACTATGACAGTGGGAGAATTGCTAGAGCATGGTGACCTTGGTTTGGGAACCTTGGATTCCATTGATGGGGAATTGATTGTCTTAGATGGCAAGGCTTATCAGGCCAAAGGATCAGGAGATCAGCCAGAAATTGTGGAAGTATCACCAGATGCCCTTATTCCTTACGCAGCAGTGGTACCGCATCAGGCAGAGGTCATTTTCCGCCAGCGCTTTGAGATGACAGATAAGGAATTGGAAGAGAGAATCGAGTCTTATTATGACGGGGAAAATCTTTTCCGCTCTATCAAGATTCGTGGGGAATTTTCACATATGCATGTGCGTATGATTCCCAAGTCGACACCAGATACCAAGTTTGCTGATGTCGCAACCCATCAACCTGAATATCGTCGTGACAATGTGGCGGGAACCATCGTTGGTTTCTGGACGCCAGAGATTTTCCATGGGGTCAGTGTGGCAGGCTACCATCTGCACTTCATATCAGATGATTTGACCTTCGGTGGGCATGTCATGGACTTTGTCATCAAGGAAGGGATTATCGAGGTGGGAGCAGTTGACCAGTTGGACCAACGTTTCCCAGTCCAAGACCGTCAATACTTGTTTGCTAAGTTCAATGTTGACGAGATGAAAAAAGATATTGAAAAGGCAGAATAGGAGAAGAAAATGACCATTCATATCATCATTACCATGGTGCTGTTGCTGGCTTTCTTGATAGGGAGCATTTGGTATGCCAAAAAGAAATACCAGATTAATCTAGCTGTCTTGGGCTTGGGGGCTGTTGCCTTCTTTGTCTCTTCACAGATTTTGGAAAAACTGGTGCATATCTTAGTTTTGCATCCTCAAAAAGACGGTAGTATTGCCCTCTTGCAAGAACAACCGCTTGTCTATATCATCTATGGCCTAGCCATGGCAGCATTTTTTGAGGAAACTGCTCGTCTTGTTTTCTTCAAATGGTTGGAGAAAAAGAGAAGTTTGGAAAAGGCAGATGCCTTGGCTTATGGATTGGGGCATGGTGGCTTGGAGTTGATTTTCCTAGGTCTTACTAGTTTGCTTAATCTCTACATCGTTTTCTCAGCAGTTCAAACTCAGAATCCACAGGTCATGCAATTGCTGTCTGAAAATATGTTGAAAACTATCCAGTCGCTATCAGTCTGGCAGATTTATTTGCTTGGTTTTGAGCGAATCTTGGCCCTAGGTTTCCAATTACTCTTGACTGTTTGGGTTTACCAAGCTGTTCGCCAGAAGAAATGGATTTATCTCCTAGCAGCCTATGGCCTACATGCCTTCTTTGATCTGGCACCATCTCTAGTCCAAGTTGGCTGGTTGACCAATCCTGTCTTGGTGGAAGTTGTCCTAGCACTAGAGCTCGTTCTGCTTGCCTATGGAACCAAGGCAATCTTTTGCAAAAAATCATAAGAAAAGGGGGAAACCTCTTTTTCTTATGCAAAATCCAAACAAGGTCTTTTTATGGTCGTCAAATGTCTCTAAAAATGGTATAATGGAATGAATTTTGTAAAAGGAAGAGTGACATGTCTGTAAGAGAAAAAATGCTTGAAATCTTAGAAGGAATTGATATCCGTTTTAAGGAACCCTTGCATAGCTATAGTTATACAAAAGTAGGTGGAGAGGCCGATTATTTGGTCTTTCCACGAAATCGTTTTGAGTTGGCGCGTGTTGTTAAATTTGCCAATCAAGAAAATATTCCTTGGATGGTTCTTGGAAATGCTAGCAACATCATCGTTCGTGATGGTGGAATTCGTGGATTTGTCATCTTGTGTGACAAGCTCAATAATGTTTCCGTTGATGGCTATACCATTGAAGCAGAAGCTGGTGCTAACTTGATTGAAACAACTCGCATTGCCCTTCGTCATAGTTTGACTGGCTTTGAGTTTGCTTGTGGCATTCCAGGAAGTGTCGGTGGTGCTGTCTTTATGAATGCAGGTGCCTATGGTGGCGAGATTTCCCATATCTTACAGTCTTGTAAGATTTTGACTAAGGACGGAGAAATCGAGACCCTGTCTGCCAAGGACCTGGCTTTTGGTTACCGCCATTCAGCTATTCAGGAGTCTGGTGCAGTTGTCTTGTCAGCTAAATTTGCCCTAGCTCCAGGAACCCACCAGGTTATCAAGCAGGAAATGGACCGCTTGACGCACCTACGTGAACTCAAACAACCTTTAGAATACCCATCTTGTGGTTCAGTCTTTAAACGTCCAGTAGGGCATTTTGCAGGTCAGTTAATTTCAGAAGCTGGCTTGAAAGGCTATCGTATCGGTGGCGTAGAAGTGTCAGAAAAGCACGCAGGATTTATGATCAATGTCGCAGACGGAACGGCCGAAGACTACGAGGACTTGATTGAGTCTGTGATTGAAAAAGTCAAGGAACACTCTGGCGTTACTCTTGAGAGAGAAGTTCGTATCTTGGGTGAAAGTAAGTAGGAAGCTGTAGTTGAAAAGCTGCTACTATGTCATGGAAAGGGGGTGAAAGCCTATCGGTAGCGAAGATGTATGCAGGTGGTTTTACTCCCTGCAAGAGGTAGTGGCGGCCTGACAGAGCCCTGATCTGTTAATCTATGAAAAAGAAGGAATTTATGCCAATTGAAAAAACCAATTATCGAATTCAAAAACGTTTCTAAAGTTTTTGAAGACAGCAACACCAAGGTTCTCAAAGACATCAACTTTGAGTTGGAAGAAGGGAAATTCTATACCCTTCTAGGCGCATCTGGTTCAGGGAAATCAACCATCCTAAACATTATTGCAGGTTTACTGGATGCGACGACAGGAGATATTTTGCTGGACGGTGTTCGTATCAATGACATCCCAACCAACAAGCGAGACGTCCATACGGTCTTCCAATCTTATGCCTTGTTTCCACATATGAATGTGTTTGAAAATGTTGCCTTTCCGCTCCGCTTGCGTAAAATTGACAAGAAAGAAATCGAGCAGCGTGTAGCGGAAGTTCTCAAGATGGTTCAGTTGGAAGGTTATGAAAAACGTTCTATCCGTAAACTTTCTGGAGGACAACGCCAGCGTGTGGCTATCGCTCGTGCTATCATCAACCAACCCCGCGTGGTCTTATTGGATGAGCCCTTGTCAGCACTGGACTTGAAATTAAGAACAGACATGCAGTACGAACTGCGTGAACTGCAACAACGATTGGGGATTACCTTTGTCTTTGTCACTCACGATCAGGAAGAAGCCCTTGCCATGAGTGACTGGATTTTCGTTATGAATGATGGCGAGATTGTTCAGTCTGGAACGCCGGTGGACATCTACGATGAGCCAATCAACCATTTTGTTGCCACCTTTATCGGTGAGTCAAATATCTTGCCAGGTACCATGATTGAGGACTACTTGGTTGAGTTTAATGGTAAACGCTTTGAAGCGGTCGATGGGGGAATGAAGCCAAATGAGCCTGTCGAAGTCGTCATTCGTCCAGAGGACTTGCGCATTACCCTTCCTGAAGAAGGCAAGCTCCAAGTTAAGGTCGATACCCAGCTTTTCCGTGGGGTTCACTATGAAATCATCGCCTATGACGAACTTGGAAATGAATGGATGATCCACTCGACTCGTAAGGCTATCGTTGGAGAGGAAATCGGTCTGGACTTTGAACCAGAAGACATCCACATCATGCGCCTCAACGAAACCGAAGAAGAGTTCGATGCTCGTATCGAAGAATACGTAGAAATTGAAGAGCAAGAAGCAGGTCTAATCAATGCAATCGAGGAGGAAAGAGATGAAGAAAACAAGCTCTAAACTCTTTGTAGTGCCCTACATGCTTTGGATTGCCCTCTTTGTGTTGGCACCCTTGGTCTTGATTTTCGGTCAATCCTTTTTCAATATCGAAGGCCAGTTCAGTTTAGAAAATTATAAGTCTTACTTTGCGTCACAAAATTTGACCTACCTCAAAATGAGCTTTAACTCTGTGCTTTATGCAGGAATTGTGACCTTTGTGACCTTGCTTATCAGCTATCCGACAGCCCTCTTTTTGACCCGTCTCAAGCACCGTCAACTCTGGCTCATGCTGATTATCCTGCCAACCTGGATCAATTTGCTCCTCAAAGCCTATGCCTTTATTGGGATTTTTGGTCAGAATGGCTCTATTAACCAATTCTTGGAATTTATCGGAATCGGTTCACAACAGTTGCTCTTTACCGATTTCTCCTTTATCTTTGTCGCAAGCTACATCGAGCTTCCCTTTATGATTTTGCCGATTTTCAATGTCTTGGACGATATGGATAACAATCTCATCAATGCCAGCTACGACCTCGGTGCGACCAAGTGGGAGACCTTCCGTCATGTCATCTTCCCTCTATCGATGAATGGTGTGCGAAGTGGGGTTCAATCGGTCTTTATCCCCAGTTTGAGTCTCTTCATGTTGACCCGTTTGATCGGTGGAAACCGCGTTATCACTCTTGGGACAGCCATTGAGCAGAACTTCCTGACCAATGACAACTATGGAATGGGTTCTACCATCGGTGTAATCCTTATCCTGACCATGTTCATCACCATGTGGGTGACCAAGGAAAGGAGAGAACGATGAAAAAATTTGCCAACCTTTATCTGGGACTGGTCTTTCTTGTCCTCTACCTGCCAATTTTTTACCTGATTGGCTATGCCTTTAACGCAGGCAATGACATGAATAGCTTTACAGGCTTTAGCTTGAGCCATTTTAAAACCATGTTTGGCGATGGTCGCCTTATGTTGATTGTGACTCAGACCTTTTTCTTGGCCTTTCTGTCAGCCTTGATAGCGACCATTATCGGGAGTTTTGGTGCTATTTATATCTACCAGTCTCGTAAGAAATACCAAGAAGCCTTTCTTTCACTCAATAATATCCTCATGGTTGCGCCTGACGTTATGATTGGTGCCAGCTTCTTGATTCTCTTTACCCAACTCAAGTTTTCACTTGGCTTTTTGACCGTTCTATCTAGTCACGTGGCCTTCTCCATTCCTATCGTGGTCTTGATGGTCTTACCTCGTCTCAAGGAAATGAACGGCGATATGATTCATGCGGCCTATGACTTGGGAGCTAGTCAATTTCAGATGTTCAAGGAAATCATGCTTCCTTACCTGACTCCGTCTATCATTGCAGGTTATTTCATGGCCTTCACCTATTCGCTAGATGACTTTGCCGTGACCTTCTTTGTAACGGGAAATGGCTTTTCAACCCTGTCAGTCGAGATTTACTCTCGTGCTCGCAAGGGGATTTCGCTAGAAATCAATGCCCTGTCTGCCCTTGTCTTTCTCTTTAGTATTATCCTGGTTGTTGGATATTACTTTATCTCACGTGAGAAGGAGGAGCAAGCATGAAAAAACTCTATTCATTTTTAGCAGGAATTGCTGCGATTATCCTGGTCTTGTGGGGAATTGCGACTCATCTAGATAGTAAAATCAATAGCCGAGATAGTCAAAAACTGGTTATCTACAACTGGGGTGACTATATCGATCCAGAACTCTTGGAGCAATTCACAGAAGAAACAGGAATCCAAGTCCAGTATGAGACCTTTGACTCCAACGAAGCCATGTATACTAAGATCAAGCAGGGTGGAACGACCTACGATATTGCCATTCCAAGTGAATACATGATTAACAAGATGAAGGACGAAGACCTCTTGGTGCCGCTTGACTATTCAAAACTTGAAGGTCTTGAAAATATCGGTCCTGAGTTCCTCAACCAGTCCTTTGACCCAGGTAATAAATTCTCCATCCCTTACTTCTGGGGAACCTTGGGAATTGTCTACAATGAAACCATGGTAGATGAGGCGCCTGAGCATTGGGATGACCTTTGGAAGCCAGAGTATAAGAACTCTATCATGCTTTTTGATGGGGCACGTGAGGTATTGGGGCTAGGGCTTAATTCGTTGGGCTACAGTCTTAACTCTAAAAATCCACAGCAGTTGGAAGAGACAGTAGACAAACTCTACAAATTGACTCCAAATATCAAGGCCATCGTTGCGGACGAGATGAAGGGTTATATGATTCAGAATAACGCCGCTATCGGTGTGACCTTCTCTGGTGAAGCCAGCCAAATGCTAGAAAAAAATGAAAATCTACGCTATGTGGTACCGACCGAGGCCAGCAACCTTTGGTTTGACAATATGGTCATTCCCAAAACAGTCAAAAACCAAGACGCAGCCTATGCCTTTATCAACTTTATGTTGAAACCTGAAAATGCTCTCAAAAACGCAGAGTATGTCGGTTATTCAACTCCAAACCTACCAGCTAAGGAACTGCTCCCAGAGGAGAAAAAAGAAGACAAAGCCTTCTATCCTGATGCTGAAACTATGAAACACCTAGAAGTTTATGAGAAATTTGACCATAAATGGACAGGAAAATATAGCGACCTCTTCCTACAGTTTAAAATGTATCGGAAGTAGGAGTTAAACGGATGAAAACGAATCAGTCAAGCTGGTTCGTTTTTTGATAGAAGTCAGCTTTTATAGCCATATCTTTTTCTATTCTAGTTGCTTATTTTCTTGCCTAGTAGTATACTAAGCTTAACCTTACGGAAAGCGGTAACAAATAATGAAACTGTCTACTTTTTTCAAAAAAAGTTTCTGGCCAACCTTTTTGACTGTTCAGCAAACTGTTATACTATTCTCTCTAAAGGATGGTTTGGATCGACAATACCTAACAACTGATTCCATACATTTGGTGATAGGGTTCTTTATATTTGTAAATATTTTCGAAGCTATCTTTAACAATTCAAAACTTTGGAATAAAAGTTGGGATAAAAAGAGTGATAGCAGTAAGAAAAAATATATCCTGAAAAAGTAATCTGAGTTGCAGGGAGTTGGTCTGATTTAATGGAGATCATTTCCAGTTGACGAAGAACCCAAAAAACGTTATAATAAGAAAGTTGAGAATTGATTTTCAGTTGTCTTAGTCCAGAGAAATGGCGGTGCTGCGAGCCATCTAAGCTAGGAAGTCATGCTACTCAATCATACAATTGCATAAGAATAAGAGAATGACAAGTTCATTGAATGAAGGTGGTACCGCGGTTTTTCGCCCTTCGTGATATGAGCTTGTCTTTTGATTTTTGGAGGTGTTGATGAAAACATTTCTTGTCAAACAAAAGTTTCGTCTTGGAGGCGAACGCTTCGCTATCAAGGATGACAGGGGAGAAATCGCCTATCAGGTAGAGGGATCATTTTTTAAGATTCCTAAAACTTTTACCATCTATGATGTTAATGGTGAACAAGTCAGTCAGATCAGTAAAGAAATCTTGACCTTGCTTCCTCGTTTTGAGATTCAGCTTCGGGATGGCTCGAGTTTTGTCATTCGTAAGAAGTTGACCTTCTGGCGAGATAAGTATGAGTTTGATAATCTAGGTCTTCGTATCGAGGGCAATATCTGGGATTTGAATTTCAAATTGCTGGATGATCGCGATCAGTTGATTGCGGAAATCAGGAAAGAACTCTTCCATCTGACCTCTACCTATACCGTAACGGTTCTTGAGGACGCTTATGCAGACCTAGTCATTTCCCTCTGTGTCGCGATTGACTATGTGGAAATGCTGGAAAGCCAATCACATTAAACAAGTAAATAAGGAGACAATATGAAACAACTATCTAGTGCACAAGTACGCCAAATGTGGCTTGATTTCTGGGCGACCAAAGGTCACTCTGTAGAACCATCAGTGAGTTTGGTTCCTGTAAATGACCCAACACTTTTGTGGATCAACTCTGGGGTAGCAACCCTTAAGAAATACTTTGACGGGACCATCATTCCTGAAAATCCACGTATTACTAATGCCCAAAAGGCTATCCGTACCAACGATATTGAAAACGTAGGGAAGACTGCACGTCACCATACCATGTTTGAAATGTTGGGGAACTTCTCTATCGGGGATTACTTCCGTGACGAAGCCATCACTTGGGCTTATGAGCTTTTGACAAGCCCTGAATGGTTTGATTTCCCTGCTGAAAAACTTTACATGACTTACTATCCAGATGATAAAGATTCATACAACCGTTGGATTGAAGTGGGAGTGGATCCAAGTCACTTGATTCCAATCGAAGATAACTTCTGGGAAATCGGTGCTGGACCTTCTGGACCAGATACAGAAATCTTCTTTGACCGTGGAGAAGCTTTTGACCCAGAAAATATCGGTCTTCGCCTTCTTGCAGAAGATATCGAAAACGACCGTTATATCGAAATCTGGAACATCGTTTTGTCACAATTTAACGCAGACCCTGCTGTTCCTCGTAGCGAATACAAGGAATTGCCACACAAGAATATTGATACGGGCGCTGGTTTGGAGCGTTTGGTGGCCGTTATCCAAGGGGCTAAGACCAACTTTGAAACGGACCTCTTCATGCCGATCATCCGTGAAGTGGAGAAATTGTCTGGTAAGGTCTACGATCAAGATGGCGACAACATGAGCTTCAAGGTCATCGCTGACCACATCCGTTCTCTTTCATTTGCGATTGGTGATGGTGCCCTTCCAGGAAATGAAGGCCGTGGTTATGTCCTTCGTCGTCTTCTCCGTCGTGCTTCGATGCATGGTCAAAAATTGGGTATCAACGAGCCTTTCCTTTACAAACTGGTTCCAACTGTTGGAAAAATCATGGAAAGCTACTACCCAGAAGTTCTTGAAAAACGTGACTTTATTGAGAAAATCGTTAAGAGCGAAGAAGAGTCATTTGCCCGTACTCTTCACTCAGGTCAACACTTTGCCCAAGGTATCGTAGCAGACTTGAAAGAAAAAGGTCAATCTGTCATTGCTGGTTCAGATGTCTTCAAACTTTATGACACTTATGGATTCCCAGTTGAATTGACTGAAGAAATCGCCGAAGAAGCTGGTATGACTGTCGACCGTGAAGGATTTGAAGCAGCCATGAAAGAACAGCAAGAACGTGCGCGTGCCTCAGCTGTTAAAGGTGGTTCAATGGGTATGCAAAATGAAACCCTTCAGAACATCACAGTGGAAAGCCACTTTAACTATGAAGCATCACAATTGTCTTCTAAATTAGTGGCTATTGTGGCTGACAATGCAGAAGTAGAAGCTGTTTCTGAAGGAACTGCCTCTCTTATCTTTGCGGAAACGCCATTCTACGCTGAAATGGGTGGACAGGTAGCTGACCACGGACAAATTTTGGATGAGTCAGGTAAGGTTGTGGCTACTGTGACAAATGTTCAAAAAGCTCCAAACGGACAAGCTCTTCACACTGTTGATGTCCTTGCACCGCTTGCCTTGAACCAAGAATATACGCTGGCAATCGATACAAATCGTCGTCACCGTGTCATGAAAAACCACACTGCGACTCACTTGCTTCACGCTGCTCTTCACAACATCCTTGGAAACCACGCAACACAAGCAGGATCTCTTAACGAAGTTGAATTCCTTCGCTTTGACTTTACCCACTTCCAAGCTGTAACTGCTGAAGAATTGCGTGCGATTGAACAGCAAGTCAACGAGAAAATTTGGGAAGCTCTTGAAGTGAAGACAGTTGAAACGGATATTGACACTGCCAAGGAAATGGGAGCTATGGCTCTCTTTGGTGAGAAATACGGTAAAGAAGTCCGTGTCGTGACTATCGGTGACTACTCTATCGAGCTTTGTGGTGGTACCCACGTTGGCAACACTTCTGAAATTGGCCTCTTCAAGATTGTCAAAGAAGAAGGGATTGGTTCAGGAACTCGCCGTATCTTGGCAGTGACTGGTAAGGAAGCCTTTGAAGCCTACCGTGAACAAGAAGACGCTCTTAAAGCTGTCGCAGCAACCTTGAAAGCACCACAAGTCAAGGAAGTACCTCACAAGGTAGAAGGACTTCAAGAACAACTTCGTCAATTGCAAAAAGAAAATGCTGAGTTGAAAGAAAAAGCCGCAGCTGCAGCTGCAGGCGACATCTTCAAGGATGTTAAGGAAGTCAACGGTCACCGTTACATTGCTAGTCAAGTGTCTGTATCAGATGCCGGTGCCCTTCGTACCTTTGCAGATAACTGGAAACAAAAGGACTACTCTGATCTTCTTGTCCTAGTTGCCGCTATTGGTGACAAAGTTAATGTCCTTGTAGCAAGTAAGACAAAGGACCTTCATGCAGGAAACCTTGTCAAAGAATTAGCACCAATCGTCGATGGACGTGGTGGTGGTAAACCAGACATGGCCATGGCAGGAGGAAGCAACCAAGCTAAGATCCAAGAATTGTTGGATGCAGTAGCAGGTAAATTGTAATCAAGTAAAGATCTATCCATTTGGGTAGGTCTTTTTGTGAATGCAAAAAAGCCAAATCCGATTGGATCTGGCTTAATTATCATTGAGTATTAGATTGTATTGGCTGCCCAGACACTTACTGATTTAGCTGAGACAGGGAATTGTCCATAACCTTCTTCATCAATTGTAACTTGATCTTGGTGGTTGCCAAGTAAGTCTACAAAGGTTTGGTTAGCCCATTCTTGACCGACAAACATTGACTTGCTGTTTTCTTGGTCATTTGAGATAAGGACTGCGATTGGGGATTGATTTTCAGCACCTGCACGTACCCAACCGATACAGTTTGCGTCATCAAAGTAGTCTGTTTGTTCTCCATAGGCCAAATCTTTTCGGATGGCTAGGAGGCGGTCAAGGACTTCTTTAAAATCTTGTTGAGCATACTGCCCTGAAATACCATAGTAGTCTCCGTAAAAGACACATGGCAGTCCATTTTGGCGTAATAGAATGAGGGCATAGGCTGCTGGTTTGAACCATTCTTCAACAGTTGATTCAAGGGCTTGTCCTCTTTGAGTATCATGGTTGTCAACAAAAGTCACAGCCTTGTCAGGCTTGACTTCAACCAAGCTATCTGTGAAAATGCCACGAAGGTCGTAGTTGGAACCAGCTTGGCTAGCATCAAAGAGATTCTGGTGGAGACGAACATCGACAAGGTCAAAGCGTTCTTCTGTTTTTTCAAGATAATCTAGATTGGCTTCCTTGTCTGGGTTCCAAAATTCACCAAAAACGTAGAAATCGTCACCGTATTTTTCCTTCATATCGCGGATGAAATTGCGCATAAAGAAGGAGTCGATGTGTTTGACGGCATCCAAGCGGAAACCAGCAATACCAGTTGTTTCCATGAACCAGTCAGCCCAGTCATAGATGTTTTTGATCACTTCAGGATGCTTAAAGTCTAGGTCGGCATACATGAGGTAGTCGTAGTTACCGTTTTCGTTATCGACCAATTCCTCGTTGGCCCAGCCCTTGTTGTCTCCTTGAATCAGGTAAATCCCAGACTTACGGCGTTTGGCATCGTAGTCTGTACCTGTGAAGTGGTACCAGTGCCAGTGGAAGTCATTGTAGGTATCTTGGCGACCATCGAAGGTAAAGCTAGTCCATCCATTGATGGTGAAGGGTTCTCCAAGTTCCACTGTACGGTCTACAGGGTCCACTTCGATAACCTGAAAGGCTTCCATGTGATCGGCTGCAGCCTTGTGGTTGAGAACTACATCGGCCATAGGCTGAATTCCCTGTGCTTTTAGGGCTTGAATGGCTTGAAGATAGTCTTCTTTGAAACCATACTTGGTGCGGACAGTCCCTTTTTGGTTGAACTCACCAAGGTCGAATAAGTCATAGACCCCATAGCCCACATCTTTTTCATTGGTAGCCTTAAAAGCTGGTGGCATCCAGACGTGACTAATTCCCAGATCAGCTAGGTGTGGAGCATCTTCAGCCAGACGCGTCCAGTGCTGGCCGTCGTGGGGCAGATACCATTCAAAGTATTGCATGA
>CAUQGR010000035.1:0-19066 GCA_963517545.1 uncultured Streptococcus sp.
GACTAAGTGACTTGTCTCTATGGATTATTATAGCATGATTGTGAGATTTTTCAAGGATTTTGTGAAAGTTTTTTGTTTTTCATTTTTTGTAGAATATGCTTGATGCCAATACCGGAAGCCATGCCCACCAGAGCCAAGGTTTCATAGATTAGCAAGTAAATGAGTATAAACTCACCAAAAGTTATGATAGTAAAGCAAAAAAGCAAACCAATAGTAAGTAACCACCAAATTGAAAAATAGAATCGGTAGCTATATAGTAACGACACAATAAAGATCACCAGAGGTGTATAGAAGAGAATATTATTTACGTAGAGACTTTTGAGCAAAAGGGGGTCAGAAACGATTAGTGGTAACAACTCATAAAGTGGCCAGTAAAAGAAAAAGATGGCCAAATAGTAGGGGAGATGGGAATAGAATCTACGCATGATACTCACCTCGTTTAAAAACAGACAACTTAGATTTCTTGCTATGATTATTATAGCATATTCAAAACAAGAAAGTAAATCTGTTGACAAAGAAGTTAGTTATTGGTAGAATAGGGAATGTCGTAAAGACAAATAACTTCTTCTTGGTTACAGGCATGCCAACCTGTCACTCGGATGAAGCCAAATAAAAAGGAGAAACATCATGGCAATCTCAAAAGAGAAAAAAAATGAAATCATCGCACAATATGCACGTCACGAAGGTGATACAGGTTCAGTAGAGGTTCAAGTTGCTGTCCTTACTTGGGAAATCAACCACCTTAACGAACACATCAAACAACACAAAAAAGACCACGCTACTTACCGTGGATTGATGAAGAAAATCGGTCGCCGTCGTAACTTGCTTGCATACTTGCGTAAAAACGACGTTAACCGTTACCGTGAGTTGATCAACTCTCTAGGACTTCGTCGCTAATTCAAGATACAAAGGCCGTCAAAAGCACAAAGCAAAAATAGGAAAATTGACGAAGAAACTTCAGTTTCTAGGAGATTTTATCTTTTTTGCCAAGTGCTTAGGCCGTGTTCAATTGAGCATATCTTGATAATGAAGCTACTCTAAATTGGGTAGCTTTTTTATGTTGTCACCTTACCTCGATATACTCAAGTATAATCTTCGGCTACGGTTCCTAGCACTGTAAGGTAAAATAAACCAGATTTTCTCCCTTCGGGGAGATTTTTTTGTTCACTAAAATTTTTGTACAATCTTCGGCTTGTCGCCTAGTCTATAAACGTTTTATTCAGCAAGAATCATGATGCTAAGGACGTTAAAAATCCGTATGAAAATAGGGAAACGACACAGTGTTCGATGAACACAAGGAGTTTCATCTTTTTCACTAGGATTTTAGCCCGAGCTCAAATCAGTTCTCTGACTTCAGAGAGCTTTTTATATTGTCGCCTTACCTCGATATACTCAAGTATGAACTTCGGTTACGGTTCCTAGCACAATAAAACCAACTATATTCAATTTTTCTCAGCTTGTTCCATTGTTGAAAATATGGTATACTTTTCATGAGAATTTTCTAAATTTTTAATATTCTATCAAAGGAGGTTTGCATGCTTTCCAAATTTTCTGGAAGCCGACAGGACCTGCAATTCGTGTTGCTTTTAGGTATTTTGCTAGCTGTTTTAGGAATTTCCCTCTTTCTAGCAGTTTCAATGGGATCAGTTGCGATTGCTCTAGGAGATACTTATCGGATTATTTTGAGCAGGTTGGGTTTTCCTCTTGAAATAGGAGAGGTTTCCAAGTCTACTCTTGCCATTGTATGGAACATGAGATTCCCCCGAGTATTGCTAGGCTTGATAGTAGGTGCTGGTCTTTCTATGTGTGGTAGCGTGATGCAGTCCACGGTGAACAATCCCATCGCTGAGCCCTATGTCTTAGGCATCTCTGCGGGTGCAACTCTAGGAGCAACCTTGAGCATCATTCTTGGTTTAAAAGTAATGATCAGCCTTGGCGCTTTTCTTGGCGCTATTTTGGCAACAATTGCTGTCCTCATCATTGCCTCTATGCAGGGAAGGATGACGACTTCCAGTCTGATTTTATCAGGAACGGTGGTCAATGCTCTTTTTCTGGCTTTTTCCAACTTTATCATCTCTGTTGGCGCTAATGCTGACAGTGTGATGACCATTAAGTTTTGGACCATGGGCTCGCTTGCCGGAACTACCTGGTCTGACTTAGTCTTGCCAACTATAGTAGTAGGAATGGCCTTTCTATTTTTCTCTACTCAGTATCGTGTTTTTAATGCGATGATGATGGGAGATGAGGCTGCTTTAACTTTGGGGATTCCCTTACGCTTTTATTGGTATCTTTATGTGACAATGGTGGCTGTGCTGACAGCAGTCTTGGTGGCAACCTGTGGGATTATTGGATTTGTCGGTCTGATTACTCCACATTTAGCTCGAGGGTTAGTAGGAACGAATTACAGGAGACTTTTTCCTGTTGCGACTTTACTGGGTGCCCTTTTTGTTATCTGGGCAGATGTACTCTCTCGTATCATCATTCCAAATGCTGAGTTGCCTATTGGTATTTTCACAGCCTTAGTAGGTGCTCCCTTCTTCATCTACATTGTTGGAGGTCGGCGAAGGGAGGTGAGGGTCTGATATGGACTTGATTTGTCAGGATATCCACTTTGGACTAGGGGAGAAAAAAATCCTCAAAGGAGTTTCTCTTAAGGTTGAGGGGCATCAATTTCATACGATACTAGGGCCAAATGGAAGTGGAAAAACCAGTCTGCTTAAACTTCTCTATCGTCAGGAAAAGGCAGACAAAGGCTTGATAAGCCTAGATGGAAAGCCTCTGGAACAATGGACGCTCAAAGAAACAGCCAAGCAAATGGCGGTCGTCACCCAGTTTAATCAATTGCAGTTTGATTGTACAGTTGAGGAAATCGTCTTGCTGGGAAGAACGCCCCATCTCTCTTTTTTACAGAAGGAAAAGGAAAGAGATTATGCCCTTGTTCAAGATGCTCTCGTCAAGGTAGATATGCTCGAGAAGAAAACTCGTCTCTATTCGTCTCTGTCAGGGGGAGAGAAACAACGAGTCTTATTAGCCCGCGCCTTGGCACAAGAACCGACTCTCTTGCTCCTGGACGAACCAACCAATCACCTAGATATCAAGTATCAGCTAGACTTGTTAGCCATTGTGAAGAATCTCAAGATAAATGTTCTAGCTGTCCTACATGATATTCAACTTGCTTGTCGCTATTCGGATTATCTCTATCTGATGAAAGAGGGAGAAATCCTTTACCAAGGGACTCCAAAGGAGACCATTACCCCTGAGTCGTTGCAAACTGTATACGGAGTTCAAAGTCAGGTGACTTGGACCGAGGATCAGCAAGCCATGATTCACTATTTATAAGAATGAAAAGGAAAACAAGATGAAAAAAACACTAAGCATTTTACTGGTAACAGTAGCTACCCTAACCATGGCAGCTTGTGGCAATACTACTACAGAAAAAGCTACCACACAATCTAGCACAGAAACCAGTCAAAAGGCCAGCGCAGAGACGACTTATCCACTAACGGTCAAAACCTATGACGCGAAAGGGAATGAAGTCGAACAAGTCTTTGACAAGGCACCTGAAAAAGTTATTACAAACAATCTTTCAACCACTGAAATCTTATTGGAGTTGGGCTTGAAGGATAAAATTGTTGGCATGCTCAATCCAGACAATGCTGTGACGGACAAATACAAGGACGCGATTGCGACTATTCCTCAAATTGGGGATAAAAAAACAGTCTCACAAGAGACAGTCCTTTCTTATGAGCCGGACGCTGTGATGGGTCGAAACATGATGTTTTCTGAAAAATCCTTGGGGACAGTTAGCACTTGGAATGAAAATAAAATCCCAGTTTATACGCAAAAAGCTTCTCTCTCAACGATTCAGCAAGATTTGGGGAATATCGTAGAAGATGTCAAAAATCTTGGAATGATTTTTAATGTTCAGGACAAGGCTAATGAATACGCAGCCCAATTACAAACTAAAATTGACGCTGTTAAGAAAGCAAATCCAGCAAGCCAAGGTGAAAAGAAAAAAGCTTTGATTATGGTTGCTTATAATGATCAAACCTTTGGTGCCTACAAGTCTGCTTTGCAAGAAAGTTTGCTGAACCAACTTGGTTATACAAACGTTGCTACGGGGACATCAGGCTTGACCTTGGAAAACCTCGTGTCAATGGATCCTGAATTGATTATCTATGTAACCAGCGACCGCAATAAAAAATTGGATGAAAAAGCAGTAGAGTTGATGAAGGCAAATGCTGTTTTGGAAAGCGTTCCTGCTATTAAGAATCAAAAAATCATGACCATCTCTTACGATGAATTGATGGACTATGGTCCAGCAGTGATTGATTCCCTTGAGAAAATCAATGATTTTATCAATAAATAATGAGTTTGATTGGGAAGGAATCCAAGTCAAGGTCAGCCTGCCTTCGACCTATGATCCCAATCAAATCTATCCAGCGATTCTCTTGAATGATGGAAACTTGGATTTCCTATCATCTCTGTCCGGTTCTGTGATTTTAGTGGGCTTGACCTCTAAAAATCGCATAGACGACTACACGCCCTGGAAGGCAGCTGCTCTGAGAGATGGGGCTCCAGATTTTGGAGGTCAGGCCAACGCCTATCATGATCATTTATTTGGAGGTCTTTTAGATAAGTTGCAGTCACTTTATCGCCTGGATGAAGCACGCCTTGCCTACGGGGGTTATTCACTAGGTGGCTTGGTGGCAGTTTACAGTCTTTTCAGCTTTGACAAGGTTTCCTGTGTCTTTTCAATCTGCGGTTCCTTTTGGTATCCTAATTTTGTGACTTACTGTAGGGAAGAAAAGGTGAAAAATTTGGACTGTTTGCTGTATTTACAGAATGGGCAAACAGAAGGAGCCAATCATAGCAATCGCTTGGCTCAAGCACCCGCCTATGCTGAGCAGATCCATACTAGTCTTCAAAAATGCTATCCGACTAGTCAGTTTGTCTTTGATCCTTATGGACACCACGAACAAGTAGCTGAGCGATTTCTAGCTTTTTCTAACTGGTTAGATCAAAAATGGAAAATCAAGTAAAAGAATTATCCCTTGGCTTTTGCCAAGGGATTGTTGTATTTTTTAACCAAGCGCTTCTCTCTTTTTATCTGGATTCCAGACGAAGCTTGCGATAAAGCTAAAGATGATGGTTAGGATAGCGAGGATAATGGCAAGGATGAGGGCAGGAATGCGGATAAACCACCAGAGTGGGTTTGGTTTTTTATCATTGTGCCATTGTTTCGTTTCTTGGTCCAGACGTTGAAATTCTGTTTGGATACGATTGGCGACTGTTTCAATGCCTTCATCATTCATTTTCTTGATATCTGAGATATCAATTTGATTTCCAAAGTTCATATCGACACGTTCACGGTTAACCAAGCCCTTCAAAGTCATGGGACCTGTGTAGGTAACTGGCATGATACGAACCTTGGCCATTTTGGCAATCAGGGCTACGCCACCCTTAACATCGCTTGAGTGACGGCTTCCACTTGGAAACATGATGAGAGAGCGGTCGCTTTTTTTGAGGACATTAATAGGGTATTTGATGGCAGAGGCGCTAGGATTTTCACGGTCAATAGGAAAGGCGCCACACATACGGATCCACCAACCAAAGATACGGTTAGTAAAGAGTTCTTTTTTGGCCATAAAGATGAACTGTTTTGGCTTAGTCGCAAAGGCCATATAAACTGGATCCCACCAGGTGCGGTGAGGGGCAACCAGGATATAATTTTTATCTTGATTAGGAATTTTATCGGTATTATGATAGTGGGCATTGCCATTGATGGACCATAGGAGCAAGACGACCAATCCACGTAAATAAGTATAAAACATGCGATCTCCTTCGATTCTTTTCTTGTTATTATTATACCTTATCAAAGGAGGGCTGGCAAACTTTTCCCTTGACTAGGTGCATATTTGGGATGAGATTAGAATTCTGTTAAAAAAAATGATATGATATAATTTATGGATAAAAATAAGATTATGGGATTAACCCAAAGAGAAGTCAAGGAAAGACAGGCTAAGGGCTTGGTCAATGATTTTACTGCTTCGGCCAGTACCAGCACTTGGCAAATCGTTAAACGAAATGTCTTTACCCTTTTTAACGCTTTGAACTTTGCCATTGCTTTGGCTCTAGCTTTTGTGCAGGCTTGGAGCAATCTGGTCTTCTTTGCTGTTATCTGCTTTAACGCCTTTTCGGGTATTGTGACCGAGCTGCGGGCTAAACACATGGTCGATAAGCTCAATCTTATGACCAAGGAAAAGGTCAAAACCATTCGTGATGGACAGGAAGTTGCCCTCAATCCTGAAGAATTGGTGCTAGGAGACGTCATTCGTTTGTCTGCTGGGGAGCAGATTCCTAGTGATGCCCTTGTTTTAGAAGGATTTGCGGAAGTCAATGAAGCCATGTTGACGGGGGAAAGTGATTTGGTGCAAAAGGAAGTTGCTACCTTGCTTTTGTCTGGAAGTTTCCTAGCCAGTGGGGCAGTTTTAGCTCAAGTCCACCATGTCGGAGCTGACAACTATGCTGCCAAACTCATGCTGGAAGCCAAGACCGTTAAACCAATCAACTCCCGTATCATGAAATCGCTGGACAAGCTAGCTGGTTTTACTGGGAAGATTATCATTCCCTTTGGTCTAGCTCTCTTGCTAGAAGCCTTGATCTTAAAAGGATTACCTCTCAAGTCATCCGTTGTAAATTCGTCGACAGCCCTTTTGGGAATGTTGCCTAAGGGAATTGCCCTTTTGACCATCACTTCACTCTTAACAGCGGTGATTAAGTTGGGCTTGAAAAAGGTCTTGGTACAGGAGATGTACTCTGTTGAGACCCTGGCGCGCGTGGATATGCTCTGTCTGGACAAGACGGGCACCATCACCCAAGGAAAGATGCAGGTAGAGGCTGTTCTTCCTCTGACGGAAACTTATGGTGATGAGGCTATTGCCAGCATTTTGACTAGTTATATGGCCCATAGTGAGGATAAAAATCCAACAGCTCAAGCCATTCGCCAGCGTTTCCAAGGACAGGTTGCCTATCCTGCGATCTCGAATCTTCCTTTCTCAAGCGATCGCAAGTGGGGAGCTATGGAGTTAGAAGGGCTAGGAACGGTTTTCTTAGGTGCGCCTGAGATGTTGTTGGACTCTGAAGTCCCAGAAGCTAGAGAGGCCTTGGAGAGAGGCTCGCGTGTTTTGGTCTTGGCACTCAGTCAGGAAAAACTAGATCATCACAAACCACAGAAACCGTCTGATATTCAGGCTCTAGCCTTGCTGGAAATCTTGGACCCGATTCGAGAAGGAGCAGCTGAGACGCTGGACTATCTCCGTTCCCAGGAAGTAGGTCTCAAGATTATCTCTGGCGACAATCCAGTTACGGTGTCCAGTATTGCCCAGAAGGCTGGTTTTGCGGACTATGACAGCTATGTCGATTGCTCAAAAATCACGGATGAGGAATTGGTTGCTATGGCTGAAGAGACAGCTATTTTCGGACGTGTTTCCCCTCATCAAAAGAAACTCATCATCCAAACTCTGAAAAAAGCAGGGCATACAACAGCTATGACAGGGGATGGAGTTAATGATATCTTGGCCCTTCGTGAGGCGGACTGTTCCATCGTGATGGCGGAGGGAGACCCGGCGACTCGTCAGATTGCCAATCTGGTTCTCTTGAACTCTGACTTTAATGATGTTCCTGAGATTCTCTTTGAAGGTCGTCGCGTGGTCAATAACATTGCCCATATCGCACCGATTTTCTTGATAAAGACCATCTATTCTTTCTTGCTCGCAGTTATCTGTATCGCCAGTGCTTTACTAGGTCGGTCTGAGTGGATCTTGATTTTCCCCTTCATTCCAATCCAGATTACCATGATTGACCAGTTCGTGGAAGGTTTCCCACCATTCGTTCTGACTTTTGAGCGAAATATCAAACCTGTTGAGCCAAACTTCCTAAGAAGATCCATGCTTCGTGCCCTACCAAGTGCTCTCATGGTCGTGTTCAGCGTTCTTTTTGTGAAAATATTTGGAAGTAGCCAAGGTTGGTCTGAGTTAGAAATCTCAACCCTCCTCTATTATCTACTTGGGTCAATTGGTTTCTTATCCGTATTTAGAGCCTGCATGCCATTTACCCTATGGCGTGTCCTCTTGATTGTTTGGTCAGTAGGAGGCTTCCTAGCTACAGCTCTCTTCCCAAGAATTCAAAAACTGCTTGAAATTTCAACCTTAACAGGACAAACATTACCTGTTTATGGTGTCATGATGTTGGTCTTTACCGTGATTTTCATCCTGACTAGTCGCTATCAAGCCAGAAAATAAAGAAAGGCTGCAATCTGTGGATTGCGGTCTTTTTAGGTACAAGATTGCCAGCTGAAATGTGGTATAATAAGAGGTAATAGAGTTTTGGAAAGTGAGAGAAAATGATTTCAAAGAGATTAGAATTAGTGGCTTCCTTTGTGCCACAGGGAGCCATTTTACTAGATGTGGGGAGTGACCATGCTTATCTGCCTATCGACTTGGTCGAAAGAGGCCAAATTAAAAGTGCCATTGCGGGTGAGGTGGTGGAAGGCCCCTATCAGTCTGCGGTCAAAAATGTTGAGGCTCACGGGCTAAAGGAGAAAATCCAAGTCCGTTTAGCCAATGGCTTGGCAGCCTTTGAAGAGGCAGACCAAGTGTCGGTCATTACCATTGCTGGTATGGGTGGTCGTTTGATTGCTAGGATTTTAGAAGAAGGCTTGGACAAGTTAGCTAATGTAGAACGATTGATCCTCCAGCCTAATAATCGTGAAGACGACTTGCGTATCTGGTTGCAAGACAATGGTTTTCAGATTGTAGCTGAAAGCATCCTAGAAGAAGCTGGCAAGTTTTACGAGATTTTGGTGGTGGAAGCAGGACAAATGAAGCTATCAACCAGTGATGTTCGCTTTGGACCTTTCTTGTCCAAAGAGGTCAGTCCAGTCTTTGTCCAAAAATGGCAAAAAGAAGCTGTTAAGCTAGAGTTTGCCCTCGGACAAATCCCAGAAAAAAATCTGGAGGAACGTCAAGTTCTAGTAGATAAAATTCAAGCCATCAAGGAGGTTCTCCATGTTAGCAAGTGAAGTGATTAATGCGTATGAAGCCTTTTGCCCTCAGGAATTCTCCATGGAGGGAGACAGTCGTGGTCTGCAAATTGGAACTTTGGACAAGGATATCCAAAGTGTCATGGTGGCTCTGGATATTCGTGAAGAAACGGTAGCTGAAGCCATTGAAAAGGGTGTGGACTTGATTATCGTTAAGCACGCACCGATTTTCCGTCCCATCAAGGACTTGGTAGCTAGCCGTCCGCAAAATCAGATTTATATAGACCTGATTAAGCATGACATTGCAGTTTATGTCAGCCATACCAATATTGACATCGTTGAAAATGGCCTCAATGACTGGTTCTGTCAGATGCTAGGAATCGAGAAGACGACTTATCTTCAGGAGACAGGTCCTGGACGTGGAATTGGTCGTATTGGAAATGTTCAGCCTCAGACATTTGGGGAATTGGCCCAACATGTCAAGCAAGTCTTTGGTCTAGATAGTCTTAGAATGGTGCATTATCAAGAGAGTGATTTGCAGAAGCCTATTTCAAGAGTGGCCATCTGTGGTGGTAGCGGGCAGTCTTTCTATAAGGATGCTTTAGCTAAAGGAGCGGATGTCTATATCACTGGTGATATTTACTACCACACTGCCCAGGATATGCTGTCTGATGGCTTGTTGGCATTGGATCCAGGTCACTATATCGAAGTGCTTTTTGTGGAAAAAATCGCAGAGCTTCTTAATCAATGGAAAGAGAAAAAAGGCTGGACTATTGATATTGTACCTAGTCAAGCATCGACCAATCCTTTCCACCATATCTAGTTAGAAAGTGAAAACAATGAAAAAAGTTGCCATTATCGGAGCAGGGATTGTAGGTGCAACAGCTGCCTACTACCTCTCTAAAGAAAGTGACCTAGAGGTAACCGTCTTTGACCATGGACAAGGTCAGGCTACCAAGGCCGCAGCAGGAATTATCAGTCCTTGGTTTTCAAAACGCCGCAATAAGGCCTGGTACAAGATGGCGCGCTTGGGGGCTGACTTTTATGTGGATTTATTAGCTGATTTAGAGAAGTCAGGGCAAGAAATCGACTTTTACCAGCGTTCGGGAGTCTTTCTCCTGAAAAAGGATGAAACTAAGTTGGAAGAACTCTATCAACTAGCCCTCCAGCGTAGAGAAGAATCTCCTTTGATAGGGCAATTAGCCATTCTGGACCCAGCATCAGCTAATGAATTATTCCCTGGCTTGCAGGGATTTGATCGCTTGCTCTATGCTTCTGGTGGAGCGAGAGTAGATGGTCAACTCTTAGTGACTCGTTTGCTAGAAGCCAGTCAGGTCAAGCTGGTCAAAGAAAAAGTGACTCTGACACCGTTAGCATCAGGCTACCAGATTGGTGAAGAGGTGTTTGATCAGGTTATTTTGGCGACGGGAGCTTGGTTGGGGGATATGTTAGAGCCTTTAGGTTATGAAGTAGATGTTCGTCCTCAAAAAGGACAACTCCGAGACTATCAATTTGCTCAAGACCAGGGGTCTTACCCTGTTGTTATGCCCGAGGGGGAGTGGGATTTGATTCCTTTTGCAGGTGGGAAATTGTCCCTAGGCGCTACCCATGAGAATGATATGGGATTTGATTTGACAGTAGATGAAACTATACTCCAACAAATGGAGGAGGCAGCCTTACCTCACTACCCAGCCTTGGCAGAAGCGAAATCATCTGGTGAACGTGTAGGAATCCGTGCCTACACTAGTGATTTCTCACCTTTCTTTGGGCAAGTACCAGAATTAGCAGGTGTCTATGCGGCTAGTGGACTAGGTTCATCAGGCCTCACAACTGGTTCTATCATTGGTTACCATCTAGCTCAACTGATCCAAGGCAAGGAATTAACCTTGGATCCAGCAAACTACCCAATTGAGAACTATGTCAAACGACTAAAAACGAATAAAATTTTACTGAAATTTTAGCCCACTCCCTAGGATCGCAAATGACATTCCCTATCAAAAATGGTAAAATAAGAAAAAATCCGAGAATCGAGGAAAAAAGATGCAAGAAAAGATTTTGGTAACGGGTGGAGCAGGTTTTATCGGAACCCACACTGTTATTGAGTTAATCCAAGCAGGTCATCAGGTTGTTGTGGTGGATAACCTTGTCAACAGCAACCGTAAAAGCTTAGAAGTTGTTGAAAGAATTACAGGAGTTGAAGTGCCTTTCTATGAGGCAGATATCCGTGACACAGATACCCTCAGAGATATTTTCAAGCAGGAAGAACCGACTGGTGTCATTCACTTTGCTGGTTTGAAAGCTGTCGGTGAATCTACCCGTATCCCTCTGGCCTATTATGACAACAATATCGCTGGAACTGTCAGTCTTCTAAAAGCCATGGAAGAAAACAACTGTAAAAACATCATTTTCAGTTCTTCTGCGACAGTTTACGGAGATCCTCATACAGTGCCCATCTTGGAAGATTTCCCACTTTCAGTGACCAACCCATATGGCCGCACTAAGCTTATGCTTGAGGAAATTTTGACAGATATCTACAAAGCAGACTCAGAATGGAATGTGGTCTTGCTTCGTTACTTTAACCCAATCGGAGCCCATGAGAGTGGAGATTTGGGAGAAAATCCAAACGGTATTCCAAACAATCTCTTGCCATATGTGACTCAAGTAGCCGTTGGAAAATTAGAGCAAGTGCAAGTGTTTGGAGACGATTACGATACCGAAGACGGAACTGGTGTTCGTGACTATATCCACGTTGTTGACTTGGCTAAAGGTCACGTTGCAGCTCTGAAAAAAATCCAAAAGGGTTCAGGTCTAAACATTTATAACCTTGGAACAGGGAAAGGCTACTCAGTTCTTGAAATTATCCAAAATATGGAAAAAGCAGTGGGACGTCCAATTCCTTACCGCATTGTAGAACGTCGCCCAGGGGATATCGCAGCCTGCTATTCAGATCCTGCAAAAGCCAAAGCAGAACTGGGCTGGGAAGCAGAACTAGGCATCACCCAAATGTGTGAAGACGCATGGCGTTGGCAAAGCAAGCATCCAAATGGATTTGAAGACTAAGATGGTGATGTCAATCATTGTCCCCTGTTTAAACGAAGAGGAAGTACTTCCTCTTTTTTATCAGGCTTTGGAAGCTTTACTTCCAGATTTGGAAACAGAAATCGAGTATGTCTTTGTCGATGATGGATCAAGTGATGGGACCTTGGAACTCTTAAAGGCCTATCGGGAACAAAATCCGACAGTGCATTATATTTCTTTCTCACGAAATTTTGGCAAAGAAGCAGCTCTCTATGCAGGCTTACAATATGCGACAGGAGATCTGGTGGTGGTAATGGATGCAGACCTCCAGGATCCTCCTAGTATGTTGCTTGAGATGAAAAACTTACTAGATCAGAATGAAGACTTGGACTGCGTTGGAACACGGAGAACTAGTCGGGAGGGAGAACCCTTCTTTCGCAGTTTCTGCGCCAATCTCTTTTACCGCCTTATGCAAAAAATTAGCCCAGTAGCCCTACCGTCAGGTGTCCGTGATTTTCGCATGATGAGACGGTCTGTGGTCGATGCCATTTTATCCTTGACCGAGTCTAATCGTTTTTCAAAGGGACTCTTTGCTTGGGTCGGCTTTAAAACCCACTATCTGGACTATCCAAATGTCGAAAGGCAGGCTGGCAAGACCAGTTGGAGTTTTAGGCAACTTTTTTTCTACTCCATTGAAGGGATTGTTAATTTTTCAGATTTTCCCTTGATTATCGCCTTTGCGGCTGGTCTCCTATCTTGTTTCATTTCTCTGCTAATGACCTTTTTTGTTGTGGTTCGAACTCTCATTTTGGGCAATCCGACATCAGGTTGGACCTCTCTGATGGCTGTCATTCTCTTTCTTGGAGGCATCCAACTCTTGACCATTGGGATTCTTGGCAAGTACATCAGTAAGATTTATCTAGAGACTAAAAAAAGACCACTTTATCTTATCAAAGAAAAAAGTGACCTTCCTGATTTTACAGAAAAAAATAGAGAGAAAAGACTATAATTTTACATGGAAATGTGCTAAACTAGAGGGAGTGGATTATCGCCATTGATTTAGGCTTCCTGGTTTCTAATCAGGGCGCGAGTTGGGCAATTTTTAACAGCCTCTAAGACATCCTGACTAGGAGAAATTTCTTTTTCCAGCTGGTCAGGATCATCGTAAAAACGCACGATTCCATTATCGTGGTAATCAAATAGATCAGAATAAGTTTGGCAAAGTCCACAGGCGATACATCGTTCAGGTATAAGTGTGATTTTCATGTTCATATTTATATTGTAATAAGAAAAGTAAAAAAAAACAAGGAGTAGGGTATGGAAAAAGAACCGTGGCAAGAAGATATTTATGATCAAGAAGAATCAAGAGCAGAGCGTCGTAAGAGAACTCAAGGCAGAGATGTAGTGGCCAATCGTGTCTTGACGATCTTAGCTAGTATTTTCTTTGTAATTGTGGTGGTGATGATTATTGTTCTTATCTATCTATCAACGGGGGGGAGTAATCGCACGGCAGCCTTGAAAGATTTTCACGATTCTGATGCAAGTGTAGTACAAGTCTCATCTTCAAGCAGTTCTCAGCCTGAACAAAGTTCAGAGCCAGAATCTACTTCTAGTAGTTCAGAAGAAGCTACTAATCCTGAAGGAACGATTAAAGTTCTAGCAGGAGAAGGGGAAGCAGCTATTGCCGCTCGTGCAGGAATCTCCATTGCTCAGTTAGAGGCCTTGAATCCTGGGCATATGGCTACAGGGTCTTGGTTTGCTAATCCAGGTGACGTTGTTAAAATCAAATAGGAGTTGATATGAAAACAATTCAAATTGCTATTGACGGTCCTGCTTCTAGTGGTAAGAGTACAGTCGCAAAGATTATTGCCAAGGATTTTGGATACACCTACCTAGATACAGGTGCCATGTATCGTGCGGCAACCTATATGGCTCTCAAGAATCAGTTAGGAGTAGAAGAAGTCGAAGCCCTTCTAGCCTTGTTGGACCAGCATCCAATTAGTTTTGGGCGTTCAGAAACTGGAGAGCAGCTTGTCTTTGTAGGAGATGTGGATATTACCCATCCTATCCGTGAAAATGAAGTGACCAATCATGTTTCAGCTATTGCGGCGATTCCTGAAGTACGTGAGAAACTAGTTTCTCTCCAACAAGAGATTGCCCAGCAAGGTGGGATTGTCATGGATGGTCGCGATATTGGAACTGTTGTATTGCCACAAGCAGAATTAAAAATTTTCCTAGTAGCTTCGGTAGATGAACGAGCAGAGCGTCGTTACAAGGAAAATATTGCCAAGGGAATTGAAACAAACCTTGAAATACTAAAAGAGGAAATTGCTGCGCGTGACTACAAGGATAGTCATCGTGAGACTTCACCTCTCAAACAAGCAGAGGATGCTGTCTACCTTGATACAACTGGCTTGAACATTCAAGAAGTAGTTGAAAAAATCAAAGCAGAAGCTGAAAAAAGAATGTAAATGTAGAGAAGCCGATAGATTGATATCGGTTTTTTTCTATATTTGTCAAAATGCTGATTTTAAGGTATAATAGTTGCTGTTCGAGAAATTTTGATTTTCAAAGAATAGTGAATGATGATAAGGAGAAACCATGAACAACCTACCAAATTGCCCAAAATGTAACTCAGAGTATGTCTACGAAGACGGTGCCCTACTGGTTTGCCCAGAGTGTGCTCATGAGTGGAATCCTGCTGAAGTTGCAGATGTAGAAGAGGGCCTTGTTGCTATCGATGCCAACGGGAATAAATTGGCTGACGGTGATACTGTAACCCTCATCAAGGATTTGAAAGTAAAAGGTGCGCCAAAAGATTTGAAACAAGGGACGCGCGTGAAAAATATCCGCATCGTAGAAGGCGACCACAATATCGACTGTAAAATTGATGGCTTTGGGGCCATGAAACTTAAATCAGAGTTTGTGAAGAAAATTTAAGCATGTCAAAACACTATAAACTTGTATTTTATAGCCGTATCTTCTTGTTTCTAGCGGCTTTTACGGGAGTTTATCTTGAAATCGCCAAGCATGGTGGATTTGGGATGTTGCTCTATTATACGGTTCTGTCCAACCTCTTAGTAGCGATTTTTACGCTCTACCTCCTAAAGGTTATGAGCCGTTTAGGTGAAAACTGGCAAAGGTCAAGTCTCTTGCGCTTAAAAGGTGGAGTCACCATGAGTATCATGATTACCTGTGTGATTTACCATTTCCTCTTAGCGCCTATTGCGACTAATTTCTATACCCTAGAAAATTTCCTTTGCCACTATATCGTTCCCCTCTGGTTTTTCGCAGATACCCTCTTGTTTGACAAACAGGGTCAATACAAGATTTGGGATCCAATTGTGTGGACGATTTTACCCTTGCTGTATATGATGTTTGCTCTTTTTAATGGCTTGGTTCTAAAACTCAATATTCCAAATGCCAAGGATAATCCTTTCCCTTACTTCTTTTTGAATGTGAACAAGGGTTGGAATGTCGTATTCAAGTGGTGTCTGATTATCTTTGTTGCCTATATGGTGGCAGGATTTATCTTCTACTTTATTAAGCAAATCAAGAGAAAGTCATCCTAAGATACAAGGGATTCATTTTCTAGTTTAAGAAGGAGTCTATACACCAAAGAGGCTTCTTCTTTTCTTGCCTGTTTGATAACTATCAAAAAATTAGAAGATTAAGAGAAATATAGAAAGAGATTTCATGAAACAATTTTTAGAACGGGCCAGTATTTTGGCTCTCTCCCTCGTTTTGATTACGTCCTTTTCCATCTCGAGTGCCCTGCCAGCCATGTTTGACTATTATCAAGGCTATCCTAAGGAACAAATTGAGCTCTTGGCGAGCTTGCCTTCCTTTGGAATCATGATGATGTTATTACTAAATGGTTTTTTAGAAAAAATATTCCCTGAGCGCTTACAGATTAGTTTGGGCTTGCTGATTTTATCACTGAGTGGAACAGCACCCTTTTGGTATCAAGCCTACCCCTTTGTCTTTTGGACACGGATTCTTTTTGGTTTGGGTCTTGGGATGATCAATGCCAAGGCTATTTCCATTATCAGTGAACGTTATCAAGGAAAAACGCGAATTCAGATGCTAGGGCTACGCGGTTCTGCAGAGGTCGTTGGGGCTTCTCTCATTACCTTGGCAGTCGGCCAGTTGTTGGCCTTTGGTTGGACAGCTACCTTCCTAGCCTATAGTGCTGGATTTTTGGTGCTGACCCTTTATCTGCTCTTTGTCCCTTATGGAAAAGAAAAGAAAGAAGTCAAGAAAAAAGCGAAGGAAGCAAGTCGCTTAACTCGGGAAATGAAGGGCTTGATTTTTATCCTAGCTATTGAAGCGGCAGTTGTAGTTTGTACCAATACGGCTATTACCATCCGTATTCCAAGTTTGATGGTGGAAAGAGGACTTGGGGATGCCCAGTTATCTAGTTTTGTTCTTAGTGTCATGCAGTTAATCGGGATTGTGGCTGGTGTGAGTTTTTCTTTCTTGATTTCTATCTTTAAAGAGAAACTGCTCCTCTGGTCTGGTATTACCTTTGGCTTAGGGCAAATTGTGATTGCCTTGTCTCCATCCTTGTGGGTGGTTGTGGCAGGAAGCATTCTGGCTGGTTTTGCCTACAGTGTAGCCTTGACGACGGTCTTTCAACTTGTCTCTGAAAGAATTCCAGCTAAGCTCCTCAATCAAGCCACTTCATTTGCGGTTTTAGGATGTAGTTTCGGAGCCTTTACGACCCCATTTGTTCTAGGTGGAATTGGCTTACTAACTCACAATGGGATGTTGGTCTTTGCTATCTTAGGATCTTGGTTAATTGTAACCTCTATCTTTGTCATGTACCTACTTCAAAAGAGAGCTTAGGATTGGTTTCCTAAGTTTTACTTTTTAGGATTTTTGTACCCGGACACTATTTGATTTAGGACCTTGTCTACAAACTAATTTCTTGATAAAATAGAAGCTATGACGAGATATAAAGCAACTATTTCCTATGATGGTTATGCCTTTGCTGGTTTTCAGCGCCAGCCTCATGCGCGTAGTGTTCAGGAAGAAATTGAAAAAACCTTGACGAGACTCAATAAAGGGAAAGCCATCACTGTTCACGGTGCTGGTAGGACTGATAGTGGGGTTCATGCTTTGGGACAGGTCCTTCATTTTGACCTACCTTATCAGATGGATGAGGAGAAGCTCCGTTTTGCTTTGGACACTCAGTCTCCTGAAGATATTGATGTGATTTCAATTGAGCTTGTGGCGGATGATTTTCATTGTCGTTATGCCAAGCATAGCAAGACCTATGAGTTTATCGTGGATAGAGGACGTCCCAAAAATCCGATGCGCCGTCACTATGCCACCCACTTCCCTTACCCACTTGATGTGGAGAGGATGCAGGAGGCCGTCAAAAAGCTAGAAGGAACCCATGATTTCACTGGCTTTACAGCCTCTGGGACTAGTGTAGAGGATAAGGTTCGCACTATTACAGAAGCCAGTCTTAGGGTTGATGAGACAGGCCAGTTTTTGACTTTTACCTTTTCAGGAAATGGTTTCTTGTATAAACAGATTCGCAATATGGTGGGGACACTGCTCAAAATCGGCAATAACCGCATGCCAGTAGAGCAGATTGACCTCATCTTGGAGAAAAAGGACAGGCAGCTTGCAGGTCCCACTGCAGCACCAAATGGTTTGTATTTAAAGGAGATTCGTTATGAAGAATAATCGTATTTTAGCACTTTCTGGAAATGATATTTTTAGTGGTGGTGGTTTGTCCGCTGATTTGGCTACCTATACCTTGAACGGCTTGCATGGCTTTGTAGCAGTGACTTGTTTGACAGCCTTGACAGAAAAAGGATTTGAAGTCTTTCCAACTGACGATACCATTTTTCAACATGAATTAGATAGCTTGCGTGATGTGGAGTTTGGGGGAATTAAGATTGGTCTTCTCCCTACTGTCAGTGTGGCTGAGAAGGCATTGGACTTTATCAAGAAACGCCCAGGAGTGCCTGTGGTTCTGGATCCTGTCTTGGTCTGCAAGGAAACGCACGACGTAGCAGTTAGTGAACTCTGCCAAGAGTTGATTCGCTTTTTCCCTCATGTCAGTGTGATTACGCCTAATCTTCCTGAAGCAGAATTACTAGCAGATCAAGAGATTAAAACCCTTGAAGATATGAAAACTGCAGCACAGAAATTGCATGACTTAGGAGCGCCAGCAGTCATTATCAAGGGAGGCAATCGCCTTAGTCAGGACAAGGCTGTAGATGTCTTTTATGACGGACAAAACTTTACAGTCCTAGAAAATCCTGTCATCCAAGGGCAAAATGCTGGCGCAGGTTGTACCTTTGCCTCTAGCATTGCCAGTCACTTGGTTAAAGGTGATGAACTTTTACCAGCAGTAGAAAGCTCTAAGGCTTTCGTTTACCGTGCCATTGCACAAGCAGATCAGTATGGAGTAAGACAATATGAAGCAAACCAAAACAACTAAAATCGCCCTTGTATCCCTATTAACCGCCCTCTCTGTGGTTCTAGGTTATTTCTTAAAAATTCCAACACCGACAGGAATTCTAACTCTTTTAGATGCGGGTGTCTTCTTTACGGCCTTCTACTTTGGTAGTCGTGAAGGGGCTGTAGTAGGAGGACTAGCAGGTTTCTTGATTGACCTCTTATCAGGCTATCCTCAGTGGATGTTCTTTAGCTTGGTCAACCATGGCTTGCAGGGATTTTTCGCAGGATTTAAAGGAAAAACTCAGTGGTTAGGCCTTATCTTAGCAACGATTGCCATGGTAGGGGGGTACGCCTTGGGTTCTACATTGATGAATGGCTGGGCAGCAGCCCTACCAGAAATCCTACCAAATTTCATGCAAAATATTGTAGGGATGATTGTAGGATTTATTCTTAGTCAAAGTATTAAGAAGATTAAGTAAAGCGGCTGGAGAAAAGTTTTAAAAATCAGAAAAACGCATAGTATCAGGTGTTTTGTACTGACCCCAAAAAGTTAGACAATTAATTTATCCGAAGGATTTAGTTCTG
>CAUQGR010000036.1:0-17768 GCA_963517545.1 uncultured Streptococcus sp.
TCCTTTATCGTCTACGACTACAGTTGAACCTGGGTTCACTGCTGCTACTTTAGCTGCGATTGCTTTTTTCTCTTCTGGAGTTAATGCATCTGGATTCGCTACTACAGTCTTATCTGCTGGTTTAACGATGTCATTTCCTGCATTTGGTTTAGCGGCATCTGATGCTGACTTAGTCAAGTCTGTTGCTGGAATTACCGCTGTCTTACCTTCCGGAGTTGTGACTGTCGCATTTCCTTTATCGTCTACGACTACAGTTGAACCTGGGTTCACTGCTGCTACTTTAGCTTCGATTGATTTTTTCTCTTCTGGAGTTAATGCATCTGGATTTCCTACTACAGTTTTGTCTGCTGGTTTAACAATGTCATTTCCTGCGTTTGGTTTAGTTGCATCTTCTGGTGATTTAACTAAATCTGTCGCTGGAATTACCGCAGTTTTTCCTTCTGGGGTTGTGACTGTGGCGTTTCCTTTGTCGTCTACTGCTACAGTTGAACCTGAATTTACTGCTTTCACTTTATCCGCGATTGCTTTTTTCTCAGCGTCAGTTAATTTTTCTGGGTTCGCAGCTACTGTTTTGTCTGCTGGTTTAACGATGTCGTTGCCTGCATTTGGTTTAGCTGCATCCGCTTCTGACTTAGTCAAGTCTGACGCTGGGATAACCGCTGTCTTACCTTCTGGAGTTGTGACTGTGGCGTTGCCTTTATCGTCTACAACTACAGTTGAACCTGGATTGACTGCTTTAACCTTATCTTCGATTGCTTTCTTCTCAGCGTCTGTAAGTTTATCTGGGTTAGCAACTACAGTTTTGTCCGCTGGTTTAACGATATCATTGCCTGCTTTTGGTTTAGTTGCATCTGATGCTGACTTAGTTAAGTCTGCTGCTGGAATTGTTGCTGTCTTACCTTCTGGGGTTGTTACTGTTGCGTTTCCTTTGTCGTCTACTACTACAGTTGCATCTGGGTTGACTGCTTTCACTTTATCTTCGATTGCTTTTTTCTCAGCGTCGGTCAGTTTATCTGGATTTGCTACTACAGTCTTATCTGCTGGGTTTACAATGTCATTTCCTGCATTTGGTGTAGTTGCATCTGCTTCTGATCTGAATAAATCTTCTGATGGGATTGTTGCTGTAGTTCCATCTTTTAGTGTAACTGTCGCATTACCGTTTTCATCGAATATAACTGATTTAGTTTCTGGGTTTAATTCTCTTAATTTTGCTTCTACTTTAGCTTGATCATCTAGATCATTTGCTTCACCAACTACTTTGTCTGCTGGTTTAACAATATTAGAGTTACCTGTTCCAGCTTTTGCTGTATCTTCTTTAGTTCTTACTAAATCTGTTGCTGGAATTGCCGCAGTTTTACCATCTGGAGTAGAAACAGAAACAGTTCCATTTTCATCTATTGTTACGATAGCATCTGGATTTACTTCTTCAACTTTAGCAACAATCTTAGCTTTTTCTTCATCTGTTAAGTTAGCTGGATCTTTTACGATAACTTTATCGATTGGTTTGTGAATATCATTTCCACCTTTACCGTTATCTAAATCTCCTTCAGTTTTAACTAATTTAGCTGGCTTAATCGTTCCTTTGTCACCATTTTCTGTAGTAACTTCAATATTGCCTTCATCATTATACTTAACTTCTCTAGCTGTAGGGTTAACTTTCTTAACTTCTTCTAAGATTTTAGCTTTTTCTTCATCTGTTAGAGCACTTGAGTCTTTAACTAGAACTTTATCAATCGGTCTATTGATATCTCCAATTGATTTAATAGCTGCTTTATCTGATTCTTCAATTGTATTAACATCTTCTACACTAGTTACTGCATCAATTGCTTCTTTAGCTTTTTCTGCAACTTTATCTACTTTAGCTTTTAATGCTTCTTTAGCTTTAGGAGTTAAATCATTACGTGCATCGATTGCTTCTTTCTTAGCTTTAGCTTCTTCTTCAATTGCTTTACGAGCATTTGGTTTATCTTCTACAACAGGGATTGCTTGATCGATCGTACCTTTAGTATCTCCTTCACCAACAGCCTTATCTTTTTCAGCTTTAACTGCAGCATCTGTTGTCGCTTCATCTACTGCTTTTTTAGCCGTTTCTGCTGCTGCTGTTGCTTTTTTCACTGCTTCTGCTTTTTCTTCATCAGTGGCATCTGGGGTGTTAGCAATGGTTTCTAGCTGTTTAGCTAATTTATCTTCAATTGCTTTCTTAGCTGCTGGTTTAGTTACTGCTGTTGGATTTACTGCTGTAACTTCGTCTACACCTGTTTTCTTAGCTGCGTCCACTGCATCTTGTGCTGTTTTAGCTGCTTCTGGTGTAGCTGCTACATCAGGTTGTTTAGCGATTTCTGCTAATTGTGCATCAGCCTTATCTTTTGCATCTTTCTTAGCTGCTGTTTTTTCTTCATCTGTTAAATCTGTACGTTTATCAATCTCAGCATTTTTATCTTCTAATGCTTTCTTAATAGCTTGTTTAGCTGGTTCTTTTACTACTGGAGTTACAGCTTCAATAGCTCCTTTACCAGCTTCTGTAGCCACATCTACTGCTGTATCTGTTGTTGCATCAGTAATTGCTTTCTTAGCTTTATCAGCCGCAGCTTTAGCTAACTCTTTAGCTTTTTGTTTAGCTTCAGGTGTCAAGTCTGTAAGTTTATCGATTGCTGCTTCTTTATCTGTCAGAGCTTTTTCGATAGCTTTTATTGCTTCTGGTTTCTTAACTGCTGTTGGATTTACTGCTGTTACATCTGCTACACCTTTATTACCTGCATCATCCACAGCTTTTTGAACTGCTGGTAATGCTTTTGGATCATCAACATTGTTAGGTTGCTCATCAATTTTCGCTAATTCAGCATTAGCTTTATCTTGAGCTTCTTTCTTAGCTGCTGCTTTCTCTTCATCAGTTAGGTCTGTACGTTCTTCAATTTCTTGAAGTTTTCCTTTTTGACCATCTTTTCCATTTAAAGCATCTGCAATCGATTGTTTAGCTACTTCTTTCGCTACTGGGTTTACAGCTTTAACTCCATCTACACCTGTTTTCTTAGCTGCATCTACTGCTGTTTGTGCTTCTGCTGCTTTTTCTGGTGTAGTTGCTGCATCTGGCTGCTTGTTGATAGCATCTGTCGCTTCTTTAGCTTTTGCTTGTGCTTCTTCTTTAGCCTTTGTTTTCTCTGCTAGAGTTAAGTCGTCACGTGCATCGATTGCTTCTTCTTTGGATTTCAACTCATCCGCAACTGCTTTCTTAGCTACTTCTTTCACTACTGGAGTTACGTTCGCAACTTCTCCAGTACCAGCATTTTTAGCTGTATCTACTTCAGCATCTGTTGTTGCTTTATCAACAGCACCTTTAGCCGCATCTGCCTGCGCTTTTGCTACTTCTTTCGCTTTAGTTTTCTCTTCTGGAGTTAAATCTGTACGAGCATCGATTTCTTTGTTTTTATCTTCTAACGCTGTATCGATTGCTTTTTTAGCTTCATCTTTCTTAGCTACTACAGGGTTATCTGCTTCGATTGCACTAGTTCCTGCTTTTTGAGCTTTATCAAGAGCATCTTTTGTTGTAACTTCAGGTTTTACGATTTCAGCAAGAGCATTGTCTTTATCAGCATTTACTTTTGCAATTGCTGCTGCTTTTTCTTCATCAGTAGCATTTGGAGTAGAGTTAATCGCATCAATTTTCTCTTTTGCTGCTTGCTTAACAGCATCGATAGCAGGTTGTTTGTTTAATGTAGTGAAGTCTGCTAATGATTTTTTATCTACAGAACCATCTGTGTATGTTACTACAAGATTTCCATCAGCATCTTTTGTTACTGATTTAATCTTAGTCTTAGCATCTGCAGCATCTACAGTTTTACCTTTTTTGTCAGCTAAGTTAGCATCATCATTGTTATTAGAGTACTCAATTTGTAGTTTTTCTTTGATTTTATCTAATTCTGCTTCTGTAACGTTAGCTGGATCTGTTACAGCTACTTTTTCAGTTGGTGTCTTGATATCGTACTTATCCATTTGAGATTTAACGATGAATTCAACATACCCAAGTTTTCTTCGACGAAGTTCATAGTTATTCTCAACATTATAGGCTTCATTTGCTGGCATAGATTTAACACCGTCATTATCTTTAGCCTCGATAAAACTTGTCCACTTTTGCCCAGCACTCAGATTTGTTACTCCAACCATCTTGATAGTAGCTATTTTCTTATCATCAGATACAGTTCCTTCCCCAGATGCTACAGCACTATCAGTTACCTTTCCTATGGTAAAACCATAACCACTAGCGTTATCACTTTCATCTAAACCTTTATTTCGTAGATATAAATTTTTAACTGTTGTATCGTCTTTACCTGTGAATGTTAAATCAGTATTCTCACCAGTGTAAACGTAGATTTGCTTCTTGTCTGGATTTGAGTATGGAAGTTCAACTGTTGGTGCTTCGTTTGTACGTGCGAAGTCTGTTAATGGTTTAGTATCTTTAGAACCATCTTTATAGGTTACAATAACATTGTTTCCGTCTTTAGTGATAGAAGCAATACGATCGTTTTGATTTTCTACTTCTGTACCTTTTTTGTCAGCTAAGTTTTTGTCTTTATTATCGTTAGAATATTCAATTTTAACTTTAGCTTTAATTTTTTCAAACTCTGCATCAGTAACGCTGTTAGCATCTGCTACCGCTACTTTATCAGCTTCTGCTGGTTTAGTAATATCATATTTAGCTGTTTGGGCTTTTAGTTTGATAGTGAATGAACCTGGGTCAGTCGCATATGAATTAGAAGTTGCAGTATTCTCGATAAATGCACCATCAGTATCTGTAGCTGTTGCATAACGAGTTACAATTGTAAGTTCTTGATCTGCTTCTTTAGGGAATTTACTTTCAGCAATTCCAGAGTTATCTTTTGAAATGTTACCTTTAATTTTTACAATAGCTGGATTTTCTGGTGTTGCTACTGTTTCTGTAGAAATTTTTTCAATTGTTGTATTGTACTCATTATCTAAAACATCAGGATTAGATTCATCTTTAGCTGGTGAATTCTGATTCCCACCACGTTTAATTGTAGCAGATGCTACTTTTCCTGAATCATCTGTAAATTTAACAGGAATTTCAAAATCTTCGTTCGCATACACGTAAACGTCTTTTTTACCGTCTAATGAATATGGAATCTCTACTGTTGGTTTTTCGTTTGTACGCGCAACACTTGCAACTGGAGTAGTATCTACTGAACCATCTTTATAGGTAACAGTAACTGTTCCATTTTCGACAGTGATTCCGTCCGTCGCTACTACTGTAGATTTATTTGCTAAAACTTCTCCTTTTTTAGACGCTAGTCGAGCATCTTCTGTCGTAGCTTTATCAGAATATTGAATATTGATTTGGTCTTTAATTTTCTGAATATCAGTTTCCGTTAAGTTGTTAATATCTGAAACAGCAATTTTATTAGCGTTATTTTCTGGTTGCTGGATGCTGTATTTATATGTTTGAGATTTAACAACTAAGTTGAAATAACCAGGCGCTGATGTACTATTACCCCCAGCCAGTCTAGCACCAGTAGAATCTTCAAGTTGTAGATATCTTGCACCTAATACTGCTCTCTGATCTTCAGTTTTTGTATAAGCTTTAATTCCTTTAAACGTATCATTTGGTTTACCAGTGATTTTAATTTTTACTGGACCTTGAGTTTCACTTAGTGTTTGATGATAACTCCAACCATAACCATCTATTTCAACTTCTTCTTCTGGAGGCATAGATCCGCGTCCCCATTTCGTATAAGCTATCGCTTGATCACTTTTCGATTTTAGTACGAACTGACCACTTCCAGCTTTAACTGTTGCTTTAGTAATATTTCCCGCTGTTGAGCTAACTGTAATATTGACATCTGCGTCTTCTTCATTATAAAGGTAAATTTCTTTTCCATTAGAATACTCCATAGAATAATTAAAGTTACCTTGAGTCTCAGTTGTCTCAGCTCTAAATGCATTATTTTTATCTAATGCTTTACCGTTACGTGGATCGTTAGAACCTGTGTTTTCGATTGAGTTAGTGTCTGATTTTTTCTCAGTGTTGTCTGCTTTTTTACCCACAGTTTCTTTTCCGTTAGTAGTGTCTACTTTCGGAGCTTCTTTTGGTTTGTTTTTTAACCCTGAACTAACAAACATCACTAGTTTCTGATAAGCCTTTGTCAATTCATCTTGAGTAGTTGCAGAAGCGAGCGTAGACTCAGCAGAAGCCAATTCACCATTCAAAAGAGCAAGGCTGTCCTCTGTTTTATTAGCATACTTACCTGCAGAAAGTTTTGATTTAACTTCTAAAATGTAGTTTTCAAGTTGCTTTTTGTCCAAAGCTGGAGTTGCAGATTCTTCTGGTTTAGCAGTAGCTTCCGCTACAACTGTGTTGTCTACTTGTTTTGTAGTATTCCCTTGGATCTTATCTGGTACAGTATTTTCATCATTTGATTGAACTTTAAGCTCTGACCCGTCTTGCGGTTGAACAGCAGTCATATCAGCTGATACAGCTCCGTTACCTAAGAACATGAAAAGAGCAGCGACTGCTACACTAGCCGCTCCAAAGCTATATTTACGGATCGAGTAACGCGTGACCTTCTCACGGTGCAGACGCTCAACACGACTCATAGATGGTTTGTTTTCCATTATTTTCTCCTTTTATGAAGTTAATTGATTTAATTTCCACATAATACCTGCATGCAGAAATCTACAATTTACACTTTATCTCATTTTAAATATATATGCAAATAATTTGATTTGAAATTTTCGAAAAAAAAAAAAAGCGTTTTGGGAAAGTAAGGAATTTTCAGACAAATCCTTTTAGTATATTTTTACTTTTTTATAAATAAATATTTTAGATTAATTTATATTAAAATTACATATTAATTCATGTTTGTTTACAAAGATAGCGCATTCATATAGGATTACTAGTAAAATAAATAAGTTTGAAATATAAAATAAACTGTTTTTACACTGTCTAAGAAAAAAATCATTCGTGAAAAAATATGAGCTAAAAACAAAACATGCTACCTTATTTCGGCAACATGTCACCATTTTCTACTTACAACAACGCCTCAAACTCAGCGACGGTCATTCCCAGCTGCTCACTCGCAATCTCAGGTGTTAGCAAACCTTGACGTACTAGATTTACTAAACCTACTTTTAATCCCTCTTCGATACCCTCTGCTCGTCCTCGTTCCAGTCCTTGTTCAATACCTTCTGCTCGACCACGTTCTAATCCTCTTTCTTCAGCTTGTTCCAAGGCATAGTCCTGTGCTAACAAGGCTTGTTCTTCACGTCTGCGTTGTTCACTAAACATTTTCCTATCCTCCTCGGACCAGCTCTTGTAGTCTAGCAGTTGGTCTGCTTGGCTGATGGCTCGCTCGGGTTCTTGGGTAAAGGGCTTGTTACCAAAAAACTCTAACCACGGCTTGCGAACCATGTCCTTACTGGTTTCTCTATATTTTTTTAATTCCAAGAACGCCATCTTGACTAGATGATGTTCCTGTCCATTATTGGTGATGGTTAAGACCTCACCTGTCATATCCTCGCGCATACTAAAGCTATGAAAGGCTAAATCATCTTGGAAATAATTACTATCGACAATTGCGATGGCATATACTGGAGCAATATGTTTATAGCTCTGGTGTGTATTGCCCTCTTGCTGGCGAATTTTTTCTAGGTTTTGATTGACCTGACTGCATAGATAAGCCCACAGGCGATTGATGAAAAAATTCTGATGATGAACTTGGATTTCGATAATAACCTGCGTGCCATTATCTAATTCAGCCAAGACATCAATACTAGTGTAGAAATCTTGGGCTGAATAAGGCAGGGAAGGTAGTACATGAATATTGCTCCCCTCCAAAATGGTCACATTTTTGGCTGGTAAGTCCAGCATATCGCGGATAAATTGACAAGTGATTTCTGGATTGCTGAAAATTTTCTTAGCTACCAAATCATTGGTCGGGCTGATGCCCGGATGTCTTAAAGTCATCCATTTCCTCCTTCTATTATACCATATTTTTAAATCCAATTTTGCTAGATTCGATGGTTCTATCTATTTATTCGAAAAGGAAATGAATTTGTGAAAATATTTTATCTCGTTTCAACTAAAATATGAGCTTGATCAATCAGTTGTCCATCAACAGTCAGATTCAGATAGAAATCCAAGGTCTTATTAGCAGCAAAATACAGGGTTGGTATGGTCAGGTCTTTTTTGCATTCCCCAGCTTGAAATTGAAGGAATTGAATCTCATTCTGATAGGCGACGCCATGAACACCTGTCCCCGGTTGAATCGAAATCTTAGCTTCCAAAGGAGTACTACTTTCGCTACGTTCAATCCTAAAATGAAGAGTCTCTCCCTTTGCCACAGCTAGACTTGTTTCTGCAAATGCTAGTCCCTGAACAACTTCTTTTCTTGATAAGCTAGGAGTTTTATAGAGTGAAATTTTTGTTAAGACAGGCAAATCCTGTACCTCCGTGATTATCACGCGCACCTTTTGCGCCTCTACTATTGGCCCTCGCAAGAGGCGCTTATGACCAACTGTGAAGCCCGTTCCAAACTCCTGCCAGACGTCATCCACCTCTACTTGCACATGAAAAGCAGCGATTCGTTGTCCTAGCTTCAAATCTTCTCTTAACTCAAGCACATCGAACGTTTTAGGTGTCCCTAAGTCAAGTTCTAGCTGGATGGGCAAGTCTGCATCGCTTGCCCAAGAACTAGTCTCAAGGCCATCTGTCAGATGATGACAGGCAAAGTCTGCGGAAAGAGCTGAACCAGATACCTTGGCTGCCAGGGCCAAATCTTCCCTATAGAGCTTGTCACGATAAGCCGCAAATTCATAGAGACGCTTGATATCTTTATCGTCAAATAGACCATCTTGATTCGGCGGAATATTGAGTAAGAGAGGTGTACCCCTCCCCACCGAGTGAAAGTAGATTTCAACCAACTCCTCAAGTGACTTAGGATCCTGATCTTCATGGTAAAACCAACCCGGCCGGATGGAAACATCTGCCTCACCGATTGAAAACAGCGTGCCTGAAGGATCCCCATGCTGAAGATAATTCAACTCTGCTTCTGTTCCTAGTTGATCTGGATTCACCTTTTGCCACAGGGGATCACCTGCATACCCTCGTTCATTGCCAATCCAGCGAATGCTGGTGCCTTCTGTTGAAAAAATCAAGCAATCTCCCTGCAGGTCACGAATGGTTTCAAACCATTTCTCAAATTTATAATTGACCTTTTGAGCACCCTCTCCTCTGGCACCATCCATCCAGACCTCAGCAAATTTCCCTCTATTGCCATAAGCGGGATTTGATAAGATTTCCTTCAACTGTGCCAGATAATAGGCATTATAGTCCGCTTCTCGCTCCACATGATAGAGAGGACTGTGGGCATCCCAAGGCGATAGGTAGACCCCCATATCCATATCAAACTCTGTAGCAGCTTGGGATACCTCAAGGAGCAAGTCCCCGTCTCCATTCTTCCAAGGACTGGCCTTGACCGAATAATCTGTGTGATCCGTCGGATAGAGGACAAAGCCATCGTGGTGCTTGACCACCAAAATCAACTTTTTAAAGCCCGTTTCCTTGAGCACGCGAACCCACTCACGCGCATCTAACCTGGTCGGATTAAAGCGTTCAGGATCCTCCTGACCTGTCCCCCATTCCTGATTATAAAAAGTATTGGGTCCAAAATGGATAAAGGCTGCTAGTTCATCCTCTAAATATGCTAGCTGGGCTTGACTAGGCAAGGGACCATGCGGTTTTATTTCTCTTACCATACTACTTCCTATCTACATTTTTCTTTACTTTTTTAGCATGTACTTGCAATTCTGTTAGCGCTAGGGGACTGGTCAAGCCTTCAAATCGAAGACGAAGGGCATAAGTCTCCACCTTGTCAAATTCAAAACGAAGCTCTTCATCCTTGTCGCTTGACACTTTTCGGATGCCTGATACAGGGCACCAATTCTCCTCTTGTTTCAGCAGAGAATCCTTGTCCAAATGGTTGGGAGTCCGAGGCAAGGCAGGCTCATTCCCTACATAATAGTCGATATAGGTAGGATCCACCGCCACGTAATCTTGATTTTCAACATAATAAAAGGTCAGGTTATCTACAAATCGCGGTTTTAAAATCCCTGCATCTCCAAACAGAATGCCGACGCTAGCTTGCTCTGACTTGGCAATCCAAGTATTGGCTGTCGATTTCTTCCGAGCAATGACCTTGTCATTGAGATATGAAGCTGGGTGATTAGGCTCTGAATGGGAAGCAAAGACCAGAGGCAGATTAGACCCTGTCCACTGATTGGAAATAACCTCCCCGTCTACACTAACATCTGTCACACGAATAGTGACTGTTGCTGGCAACTCACAACCCGCTACCTGCCCTGTGAGAACATATTCTCCTACCTGAGCATAGATTTGAAGATCGAGTTCATCCCAAGTCACCTTGGCAGTATCTCGTCTGCCATCTGATAAGACTAGCTTGACTCGCTCTGGTAAGTGTGGAGCTTCCTTGACAAGCGTCCAGACCCTTTCAGGCTCAATAGCGTAAATCCCTTGGACACAAACCTGAGCCAAAGCCTTTAGATCCAGCCCTTCTAGCTGACCAGATACCGTAAATTCATGAAAGCTTTCCAAATCTTCTTTAGGAATTTCCTCCCACACAACCTTGACTCGTTTTGCACCGCCTGACTCATAGTCCACCAAGACCGAGGACGGAAACTGTGGATAAATCCCCTTATCTGTATACAAGCGAAGCAGTCTTACAGAAACTGCCTTCCCTAGTGAGGTATTTTCTGCGACCTGCAAGTGAGTTTGATAGGTCTTCCCTTGATAAATAGCACGGATAAGCAAGTCACCTGCAGACAAGCAATGAAGCACCCCCTGCTTGATAATAGCATGGGCACTGCCACTCGTCTCCCAAATCACTTCACTATTCCCCACCTTATTCACAGGGTTATCCACAATTTGTGGATAAAGCCCAATGGCTGGGGAATCTCCTTCTTGTAAACCTGTCCGCTTGTCCACTCGAATCTCAAACAAGCACTTATTTTTCACTGGTTGGGAAGCCAAAGCCTCTCCCACTAAGAGATCAAAACTTGCTGGCTCTAGCACTCTAGCACTGGCTTTTACTCTCACATGACCTGCCTGATCTAAGCTCTGAACTAAAAGGACACCCCTACCATGAAAGGCTCTCCTCTTAAACCGACCATTTTTCTGAGCCTGATAACGTTCACGACTGGCCTGTCTGCCGTTATCCACACCCACAATGCGAGCAGGACCTTGAATTTCAAAATAAAGTTGATTGGAAGCAGTCGGCACCCAATTTCCATCCTTGTCCAATACATCAAAATAGAGATAAAGGAGGTCTTGTCCATCTGGTTCCAGTTGTGTTTTCTCGGCATGTAGCCCGATTTGAACTGGCTTACCTGCAGTCACCACCCTATCTTCTGCCACAATCTGGCCTTGACGGTCATAGGCCACAGCATGCAACTCTCCTGGTTGATAAGGCAAACACCATTCGAGATAGAGTTGGTCAGAACCTTCTCCCTCTTGATATTTTCTGCCATCTGAAGTCCATTTTTCCTGAAAAGTCTTTCTCCCCTGAGATTTTCCATTGAGAAATAGCTCTACAGAACGGGCATTTGAATACACTCTAACAGGGATATCCCCATACTTATCCACAACTTGTTGATAACTCTTGTGGATTTGCCAATTCCAATGGGGCAGGATATGAACCATAGGATGCTGATCTAGTTCCAACCACTGACTTTGATAGAGATAATAGTCATTTTTAGGAATCCCTGCCGTGTCCACAATCCCAAAATAGGAACTCTTGACGGGCGTGTCATTTTGATTGTGCCAAGGAGTTGGCTCACCGATATAGTCCACTCCTGTCCAGATAAACTGACCTGCATAGTCTAGCCGATTTCGATCTACTATCCAAGAAGCCGTCGCCGTCTTCCCCCAAGGAACCCGATCATTGCCATAGTCCGACTGTTCAAAATTCCGCACGCGACGATTATCTCCAACCCATTCCTTATCTGGTCGAAAATAGCTGTCACGCGTCCGTGTAGCTGATGAGGTTTCAGATCCATAAAGTCGCCACTTGGGATGTCTTTTTCGAATCCCATCAATATTGTCTTCCGAGTAATTCAAGCCCACCACATCTAGCAAATCAGCAATCTTTTCATGACCTCCAGAACCATCTCCGAAGCGGAACTGATCCATTCCCATGGTCACAAAACGGCTATCATCAACCTCCTTAACCCTTTCTAGCAAGCGTTTGATCGTCTTCAATGAATGAGCATCTCCATTTGCTTCGCTGACTTCATTTCCCAAGGACCACATAAAGATAGCTGGATTGTTCTTGCCACGCTCAATCATAGTGCGCAAATCGTAGTCTGACCAGAAATCTCCCGTCTTCGCTTCTGGATGAGTCGCTTCTTCCTCAAAAAAGCGACCATAGTCATATTCTTTCTTGCCTCCATACCAGGTATCAAAGGCTTCTTCTTGGATGAGTAAGCCCATTCTGGCAGCCAGTTTCAGCAAAATACTACTAGCTGGATTATGGGTAATTCGGATAGCATTGACTCCCATTTCCTTCATCTGGCGCAATCGTCTCTCTGCAGCTAACCTGTTTTCCACAGCTCCCAGTGCTCCATAGTCATGGTGCAAACAAACCCCATGAATCTTCAACCAGTGACCATTTAGAAAGAATCCCTTATCCGCATGCCAATCCATATAGCGGTAACCAAAAGTCTCCTCTTCTTCATCAACTAAGACGCCATTTTTGTAAAGGCGAGTCTTCAATTGGTAAAGGTGAGGGGAATCAATATCCCAAAGCAAGGGTTGAAAAATTGATATTGCTTGTTGGAAAGCATATTTGTCCCCAGACTTAATCACTACAGAGTCTGTCGCCTGCCAGTCTGACAGCTGTTGGCCATTATACCAGATACTCTGTTCCAAATACACCGACACGGACTGAGGCCCATCATTTGAAACCTTGCTTTCAAGCTGGGTTTCCACCCAAGATTGCCTTTGCTCCTTAAGCTTTGGACCTTTTATCGTAATCCCATACAAATCCAGATGCACCGAATCTGTAATCAACAATTTTACTTCTCGATAAATACCGCTACCCGAATACCAACGACTGCTAGGTTGCTGATTTTCCACGAAAACTGCAAGCTGGTTGGCCGTTCCATCGTTTCTTAGATAAGGCGTGATATCATAAGAAAAAGGTGTGTATCCATTGGGATAATAGCCCAGCACTTGCCCGTTGACATAGACTTGGGCATTCATGTAAACCCCATCAAAGAGCAAACGCACCGAAACAAGACTGGCATCTTCTTCCAAGTAAAACTGCGTCCGATACCAGGCCTGACCCCCATTTAACTGACCACCCTCATTTTGCGCTGGCGAATAATGGTCAAAATCATTGTAAATACTCCAGTCATGTGGCACTTGAATCGCCTGCCAATTTTCCCTCTGAAAATCCGGCGCCAAGGCCTCTTCTTTCCCCACCTCCTGGCTAAAAAACCAGTAATTTCGTAAAATTTCTTCTCTTCTCATACAATCATTCCTCTTTAAATGACTCGATTTACTTGACTATAACACAAAACAAAAGCGCTTTCAAGATTTCCTCCTTCACTCCCTAAATACTCAGAAAAGATTCTATAATTTGTGGAAAAGTCTGAAAATTACTCCATGTTCAAACAAACTGTCATTTTTAAGAAATAAGATCAAATCTGACAAGAGCCAAAAAAACACCCCTCTGAATGTTCATTCCAGAGAGATGTTCCTTTTGTCTTAGCTATTATAAATCGACCGTCTAAAGTCATCTGAATCTTTGAGATAAGCTTTATAAATCGCTTTTTTCAGTTTTTGAACTGGAGTTTCGATAAAGCTATAGGTGCGAGCAGTTGTTTTGCCTGCCTTAATCTGTTTCAATTCCTCTTGGACAGCTTTCTGCATCAATTCACTTAACTTCTGACTTGTCAGACTTATTTGCTGACCTTCATATTGGATTGTCAAAGGTTTCAATTGATTGAGCCTATCTACTCTTTCCTTGAACTGTGCTTTTTTGAACTCAGCATAGCTCTTACCATTCAAAATTTTATTGAAAATGTAAGTATCAGATAGAGGCTTGTTCTCAGCCTCTGCTGCTTCTTTAAACTGATTTGACACATAAGGAACAAATCCTTCATAGTAGCCCAAAGCAGCCATCAATTCAAAGGCTTGTTTTCTAAAGGTGATATCCCCACTCATACCAGAGTCATTTTGACTAACACCATAAATGGTATCAAACATATCAACGGTATAGTAACCATTTGCTGCAATTTTACCTTTATCTGAAAAACCAGCAATGATATAACGATTGACCAGGATATGATTGTCAATCAAACTATCAATATCTGTTAATTTTTTGGCATCTTCTAAGGTCAGAGCTTGAATTTCCTCACTCTTATGAGTCGGTTTAACCGCTGTATTACGGTAATCTACCCAAGTTCTAGGACCTGTTGAAGTAATCGGCATTATTTTTTTGAAATAACTCATCTTGTCTTCCGCAGACAAGCCTTTACTTGCCTCTGCTTCTAGGTAATCTAGAGTATAAAGGACATCAAAACTTCCCTTCATGTAAGATTTCAAATCTTCTGCCGTTTTAAATCGATCAGGTGTTTTATTGTAAAATCCATTCTTATCACTCTCATCATATACAAAGTTGAGATTGAAATAAGTATCCTTTTCTGGATTATAAGAGTTTTCAAAAATACCACGCGCATAAAACTCTGCTCCTGTACCATCTCGACGACCGTGATTATTAAACAAGACCGTTCTATCTAGTAAGTGCGTCATTTCATGAGAATAAGTAGCTGAACCTCTATCATCCAGAACCCTATCTATAAAGTAACGGACACCTAATCCGTTAGCCTCAGCTCCCACCTTACTTACTGGAGAATAGTAATTCATAGGAGTCATAAATTGGTCGACCCCCTTATCAGCTCCACTACCAGTAGCTGATGACCAAGTGCTATCAATCTGGGCATTCGGATTGCTTGTATATTTCTTCATCGTATCAATAATCAAGCGATTTGTCAGCAACTTATCACGATTTTCTGGTTTTGTTATACGATAAAGAGTATCAACATAGTTGGCTTGTTGTACAGCCGCTTTTTCAATTAAAGACTTGACTCTAGCAAGCTCAGCCTGATACTTAGTTGGATTAGACTGGGCAAGAGAAGTATCTATATAGGAACCAATATTACCATAGGTAATCGTCGCCATATTACTAATCACGTAAACATGTGGTTCTTTCACATTCAAAAGTCCCAAAATAGCAGCCATATTAGCCTCTTGTTTACGAGGATCCTTTTCCCCAGCTGTCAACTTGCTATATAGCCCGACATGCGCTGAAGGATTTTCCTTAGATGGTTTTTCAACAATCATAGCTTGGCTAGATTTTTTAAGCCAGGTATCCGCATCATCTGACGTAAAGAGTTGGCGATTGCTGTCTAAAAATTCCTTCAAGCTAGCCTTACCTGTAATAGTAGATAAGTATTTTGTAAATGTTTGAGGACTATTGGTCAACTTCATCTCTTCATAAGACATGGATCCTAATTTTTTCAAACTATCCAAGGCTGTCATTGTCTTATTGCCAAATGAACTTGGATTAAAGGCCAGAATATCACGAATATTCGTGTCCCCAAATTGAATATTATAAAAACGATTAATATAAGACAATCCCAACAAAATCTGCTCTTTGTATTGCTCCAGCTCTTGTTTGACCTTACTACGATTTTCAGGGGTATCTCCTATAATCCCCAAAGTATGAGAGGCAATCTTTTTGAAACTTGACTCAGCTTGCGTCTTCGTCTGATCAAAACTTTCTTGAATTGACAGTTTTTGAAGATACTCTGTGCGCAACATATCTTTGACCTCTTGGTCAGTGATATTTGGGTGTGTTTTTCTGAGCAAGATTTTACGCATGGTAATATCTCGAGGATCATAGGTAGGCTCTAACTGTGCTTTTAATTTACTGTCATTTAAGAAATCTACTGACCTCGCGCTTGTTGTAAGAGCAGACACATCCACAGCATCTTCTCTCTCACTATTTGCTGGAAGGATATGTGGTTTATCCTCCTGACTACCAACTAAAATAACTCTCGGTTTCATTGGTTTTGTTATTTGACTCACTTCTTGAGGATTAACCAATTCACCAGTTTGTTCATTGATAGTGTAAGTTCTGGTAAGTGTATTCTCACCAACTTCTCCTTCAGATGCTACCTTTTCTATATTTTTAGCAAGTGAAGAATCCTCTCTTCGCTCCTCAGTAACAGCAATCGGTTGAATTACTTTTTCCACATTACCAACTTGAATCACTTTATCTACTGCTGGATTTACTTGTCTAGTAGTGTCAGATACCGTCACCTGACCTGTTGCCTTGTCTAGTTGATAAGTCGTCCTAGTTTCCACCGAACCATCATGCCCTGCAACCGCTACTTCCTGTCGTCTGAACTCCAAAGTAGGATTCACTTGGTAAATCGTTTTATGAGATAGGACAGTAGTTTCAACACTCGGTTTAGTTCCAACTTCTACAACTTGATCAACTTTGTTAGCTACTATTTTGACAGTTTTATTCTCAGAAATATTTCCACTTGCTTGATCTTTAGTATAGGTAGTAGTAACTTGTTCTTGTCCCTCAACACCCGGAATTTTTACTCTTGTAACACCGTGGTCTAGTGCCTCATTCTTTTCATAAATGGTTCCATAAGGAACAGCTTTGGTCTCTACTTTGGTCTGAGGAAGTTGAGTGTCTTCTTTATACTCTGGGAGAGCATCCTGTATCTCCGGCTCACCGGAAACGCCTCCCTCATAAGATGGAAGGGACGGCTCCACCAAGGACTCACCGGAAACGCCTCCCTCATAAGACGGGAGAGACGGCTCTACCAAGGATTCACCGGAAACACCACCTTCATAAGATGGAAGAGATGGTTCTACCAAGGACTCACCGGAAACGCCTCCCTCATAAGACGGAAGAGACGGCTCTACCAAGGATTCACCGGAAACACCACCTTCATAAGACGGAAGAGACGGCTCTACCAAGGACTCACCGGAAACACCGCCCTCATAAGACGGAAGAGACGGCTCTACCAAGGATTCACCGGAAACACCACCTTCATAAGATGGAAGGGACGGTTCCACCAAGAATTCACCTGAGACGCCACCTTCATAAGATGGAAGAGACGGCTCTACCAAGGATTCACCTGAGACGCCACCTTCATAAGAAGGAAGAGGTGGTTGGACTTCTGGGGCTGTACTTATACCATTTTCTTGAGGTTCCTTCTCTTTTGTCCCTACCAGAATTACCTGAGTAACTGGTTCACGAAGCACTTCTCTCCCTACTTCATTTCGCGTAACAATACCATCGATAACCCTTACTTCTGTTAAGATTCGTTCTTGTCCCTTGGCACCTTCTATAGAAATTCTTTTTTCTCCCTTCGCCAGAGTTGGGTCAGACTGAAATTGAGTTTCAAACTCTATCTCCCCTATCCTAACTTCCAGTTCTGGCTTGTCTTCAATAACAGTTTTCATTCCTTCATCGGGTACCTTTTTAGACTCAATACTCATACTTTTTTCAGGAGTTGGATTTAAAAGGGGCTCAACTGCGTAGGTTGGTTGAGGAGATTGCACAAGATCTTCAGTCGAGTCAAATTGAGATGCAGTCTGTGCTACAATCTTCTTAGACTGAGATTCTGAACTTTCCTCCTTTTGAGATAATGCTGGC
>CAUQGR010000037.1:0-17497 GCA_963517545.1 uncultured Streptococcus sp.
CTTACTGGGCTTCTGGCATTTGCCGAACATCTACGAAACGCCCTGCAATAGCTGCTGCAGCTGCCATGGCTGGACTGCAGAGATGGGTCTTAGCGCCAAATCCTTGTCTATCTTCAAAGTTTCGATTGCTGGTTGAGGCACAGTGAACACCATCAGGGACCTTGTCAGGATTCATCCCCAGGCACATGGAGCAACCGGGGTCTCTCCACTCAAAGCCAGCATCTAGGAAAACTTTATCCAAGCCCAATTTCTCCGCAGCTCGTTTGACAGGACGAGAGCCTGGAACTACGATAGCCGTTAAATTAGGAGCGATTTTCTTTCCTTTGACAAATCGCGCAGCCAGCTGCAAGTCACTGAGACGAGCATTGGTACAAGAACCGATAAAGATATAGCCTAATTCAATATCTGCTGGCTTTTGACCAGGCTCCAGGTCCATGTAATTGTAGGCTCGCTCATCATTCATATCCTTAATTTCTGGGAAACTGCTGTCAAAGTCAACTCCCATAGCAGGATTGGTTCCCCAGGTTACCATAGGAGCTAAGTCTGAGACATCCATCCGGATAACTTTATCGTAAACAGCATCATCATCACTGACAATTGTTTTCCAATCAGCTACAGCCTCCTCGAAATCTTCGGGAACACATTCCCGTCCTTTGAGATAGTCATAGGTAGTCTGATCTGGATTCATGATTCCCATCTTAGAGCCAAACTCAATGGACATATTGCAGATGGTCATTCGCTCTTCCATGCTCAGTGCATCAATAGCCTGTCCACGATATTCCACCACATAGCCAACACCACAGGCAACGCCGTACTTGGCAATCAAGGCAAGAATGTAATCCTTAGAATAAACTCCCTTTTGTGGAACTCCTGTGAATTCTACCAGCATTTTCTTGGGTTTGACCTGCCAGAGGGTCTGGGTAGCAAAGACATGCTCGACCTCACTGGTCCCAATTCCAAAAGCGATTGCTCCGAAAGCCCCGTGGGTTGCTGTATGGCTATCTCCGCAGACGATGAATTTCCCTGGTTGGGTCCGTCCTGTTTCTGGACCAACCATATGAACGATTCCCTGCTTTTCAGAACCGTGGGCCGCATGTTCAATCCCAAACTCCTCAACATTTTCAGCAAGCTTATCAATTTGTGCTTTAGAAATCACATCTCGAATATCGTAGATATTGACTGTCGGGACATTGTGGTCAAAGGTTCCAAATGTCAAGTCTGGTCGTCTCAATCTACGACCTGCATCTCGTAATCCTTGAAAAGCCTGAGGACTGGTCACCTCGTGGATATAGTGCTGGTCCACATACATGAGTTGGGGCTGCCCCTCTTCTCCTGTGATGACATGACGGTCCCATAATTTATCAAAAATCGATTTTCCTGCCATCCATTACCTCCAAATAAAATATAAGGCTACTAGTGTGGTCACCATCCCAAGAAACCAAACCGTTTTAAAGTACCATTTTCTAGTCTTGTGATGAAAGGTGATTCCTGCTAACCAGGCACCAAAACCACCACAAGTAAAGGCTAAAATGAGTAAGATTTTCTCTGGGATGCGCCAAGCTCTTCTCCTTGCCTTAGATTTGTCAATACCATAAATCAAGAAAACCATGACATTCCAAATCAAAAGGACTAGAGTAATTTTTTCGTCTAACTTCATAACCTTGCAATAATAGCTTCCGTCATTTCCTTGGTCGAAGCCTGTCCTCCAATATCTCTTGTTAAAACACCAGCCGCTAAACTTGCCTCAACAGCACGCTCGATACGCTCTGCATCCTCATAACGTCCGAAACTATCTCTCAACATCATGGCAACTGATAAAATCATGGAAATAGGATTGGCAATTCCTTGACCTGCAATATCAGGAGCTGAACCGTGAATGGGTTCATAAAGACTTGGTCCATTTTCAGAATGACTGGCTGATGGCATGACCCCAAGCGTACCAGATAGAACACTTGATTCATCAGATAAGATATCTCCAAAAAGATTCTCCGTCACGATGACATCGAACTTAGCAGGATTGGTAATCATAAGCATGGCGGCTGAGTCCACCAGCTGGTGTTCCAAGGTTACATCTGGAAAATCCTGCGCGACTTCCTCAGCTACTTTCCGCCAGAGTTTTGAGGTCGCTAGAACATTTTGCTTATCTATACTAGTAACGATTTTTCTCCGACCTCTTGCGATTTCAAAGGCTTTGCGAATAATCCGCTCCACTTCTTCATAGCTATAGTCGTTGATATCACGCGCTTTTCGCTCTTCAAGGATATGGTCCCCAAAGTAGATACCACCTGTCAACTCACGCACAACTACAAAATCTACACCAGCAATTCGTTCTGGTTTGAGTGGTGACAAATGTTTAAGACTGTCAAAGATTTTTACAGGGCGAATATTGGCATAGAGATTGAGTTCCTTACGGAGAGCTAGCAGACCTTGTTCAGGGCGAACCGCTGCTCCATCATACTGAGGACTACCGATAGCCGCTAGAAGAATGGCATCTGCTTCTCTACATGCCTTGAGGGTTTCATCAGGTAAGGGATGCCCTGCAGCATCGATACCTGCACCTCCGAAAGGTCGTCTATCAATCTCATAGTCAAAACCTGTTTTTTCAGCTAGAGCCTCCAGAACTTCTAAACCAGCCTCCATGATTTCTGGGCCAATTCCGTCCCCTGCTAGAGCTACTATTTTCTTTGTCATAGCCTTCTCCTTTACACACTAGGCATGTCTCGGTAAGAAACACTGCGTCCCATCTCACCAGCATTCTCTTTTTGAACAAAGGTATTAGCATTGATGTAGGCAATAGCCGAAGCTTTCAACACATCGAAATCAAGACCTGCTGCGTTAAAGATGGTTTCTGTATCTCTGTTTTCAACAGTGACCAAGACCCGAGCCTGGGCATCAATTCCATCTGTCACAGCGTCAATAGTATAGGATACCAAGCGGACGGATTGGTTAAAGAACTTATCGATAGCGTTAAAGATTGCTTCAACGGAACCTTGCCCTGTCGCATTAAACTCGACCTTCTCACCATCCATATTAGCCAGGCTAACAAGTGCTTCGATGTCATTATCTGCATGAGTTTGAAGTTGTAAATCATCAAAGTGGAAGCCTTCTGGATTTTCAACCATGGTTCCAGCTACCAGAGCTCGAATATCTGCATCTGTAATTTCTTGTTTCTTATCGGCCAGCGCCTTGAACTTAGCAAAGAGTGGCTTGATATCCTCTTCTGTATAGTCTAAGGCCAGTTCTCTTAGTTTTTCAACAAAGGCATGGCGACCAGACAATTTTCCAAGCGGAAGACTATTGCTCTTAACACCAACCAATTCAGGTGTGATGATCTCATAAGTAAGAGGATTTTTAAGGACTCCATCTTGGTGAATACCAGACTCGTGAGAAAAGGCATTACCACCAACCACAGCCTTGTTTTTAGGAACTGGAATACCTGAAAAGCGAGAAACCATTTCAGACGTATTCATTGTTTCATCCAAAACAATATCACTAGTTGCTTGGAAGAAATCCTCACGAATCTTCAAAGCAACAGCTACTTCTTCAAGAGCAACATTACCTGCGCGTTCACCGATACCATTAATAGTTCCCTGGACACGTCCAGCACCGTGTTTAATTGCTGTCAAAGTATTTGCAGTTGCCATACCGAGATCATCGTGACAGTGGACACCAAAGACAACATTATGATCTGATTTAATATTTTCAGTCAAGTGATCAAAGATACGTGCAAACTCTTCTGGAGTCGTAAAGCCAACTGTGTCAGGGATATTGATATAAGACGCACCAGCATCAACCGCTGTTTGAACGACTTGTAATAGGAAATCCAACTCTGTTCTAGTCGCATCCTCTGGAGAGAATTCGACCACTTCAAACTTAGAACGTGCATAAGAGACATGCTCCTTAATAGCTTCTAGAATCTCTTCCTTGCTCTTATTGAGCTTGTACTTGCGGTGAATAGGACTGGTAGCGATAAAGACATGAATCTGTGGATACTTGGCATCCTTAAGTGCCTCATAACAAGCATCAATATCAGATTTTACAGAACGAGCTAATCCTGTCACTGCTGTTTTTTTCATGGCTTTAGCAATTTCTTGAACGGCTATAAATGAATCTGGACTAGCAGCCGGAAAACCAGCTTCAATTACAGAAATTCCCCATTTCTCCAGCTGTCTTGCAATGGAAACTTTTTCCTTTATTGAGAAGTTAACACCAGGTGTTTGTTCCCCATCACGAAGACTTGTATCAAAAAATTCAACTTTACGCATAAGATTTCCCCTTTTCCAAATGTGGTTTTTAAAAAAACATCTCGCTTAGAAGTCCAAGCGAGATGTTGATTCACTCCCGCTTGGTAAGCCAAACAGGACTAATGCTTTTTGCACTAGCCCGAGTACCTCAACAACAAAGCAAATTGATTAAACTTAGCTGTTTTCATGTTTGACTTTCTCCTTCGTTTGATATCTTGTTTAGTATTTTAGCATAGGTAAAAACACTTGTCAAGAAAAAATCCAATATTTTCTGAAAATTTCTTCAGTAAAGAATATTTAGCTAATTGAAAGTTCTTGAAAGTCCTTGAAATGTTTCATTTTTTAGAGGTTAAGTTCCAACTTTTCCCTATCAATTCTAGCACCTCTTCATCTGAAAACGTATCATCAAAAGCCACACTAATCCAGTAGCGTTTGTTCATATGAAAAGCTGGATAAATACCCTTTTGTGAAAGCAAGTCAGCTACTTGATCATGTTTGAGGTTGACTGCTTCCACTAATCCTTCTCTCCCCTTTTCCAGCTTATCCCAAGAGATTCTCATCAAAACAGCATACCACTTTTGATTGTCTTCATGGCGCAACACTCCTGTATCAGGCGATTTTTCCCACAGAAACTCCAACTGATTACCATACTTTTCCTGAACTTGAGTCATGATTCGTTTAGTCTGAGGGAAGATGAAATCCTGAACATCAAAACAAGTCTTCCGTATCTGGTAAAGAATCTCCAAACAAGCCTCACGGACACTTGCAACAAAACTCCCTGTCATACTTCCCATATGAACTTGAGGATAGAGGTCACCCGTTTCCTGATCAAAGACCTGAAAATTCACATTATCAGTAGTGATGGATACTGTCATGAAAAAGTCACCCTGCAAAATCTGGCAACTATAAGTCCAGACTTCCCCATTTTCTACAAAACCATAGGCACGAGCCTTTTCTTGATTAAACTGATAAGATTTAAAAATTTCAAACATAAGTGAAAACTGCTACCCAAAGCTAGCAGTTCCTTTCTATTTTTTAAAAGACAACCTTGGTTCCATGCAATTGTGTCACACCTAGCTGATCGATAAAGGTTTGACGGTTGTCCAAGTCAATCCCTCCACCTGGTAGAATTTCAATTTTACCTTTAGCATGTTCCAAAATTCTGTGATAGTGAGCAAAACGTTTCTCTAGAGAGTCACCAGATACTCCAGCACGAGTCAGGATACGGGTGACACCAGCTTGGCTAAGCCAGTCAATGGCTTCCAACTGGTCTTCCTCACTCAATTCATCAAAGGCCATGTGAAAGACAATTTCCATTCCTTTTGATGCAGCAATCAGCTTCTCCAGATTAGCTTTATCCAACTTCTTCTCAGCAGTTAAAGCCCCAAATACAACCCCTTGACTTCCAGCCTGAGCAGTCAACCGAATGTCTTCTAGCATGATTGCAATTTCCATATCATTATAGATAAAGTCGCCACCACGAGGACGAATCATGGTCATAATGGTCGTATCATAGTTAGCTGCCAGTTCAACCGCTGCCTTGGTCACTCCATAGCTGGGTGTTGTTCCCCCCACTGCTAGATTATCACAGAGTTCGATTCGACGAGCTCCAGCCTCCATCGCTTTTTCAAGCAAGGTCACATTTTCAGCACAAAATTCATAAATCATTTGATTCTCCTTGAGTATTACTTTGAATTTATTATATCATATTATTGTGAATATGCTTTCAATTTTATCAAGGAAAATAACTACTATTTTAACTATTCTTTGTCTGGAATGACCTTGAAGAGATAATAGGTGATAAAGATGGTCAAAGCTCCTAGACCGATTTTGACTGGTAGTAGAGGGGCAAAATAAATGGAAATCCCCATCAAAATGTAGATGGATACGATGATTTTTTTCTTACGTTCACGCGCAATAGACTTTGTCTCGCGAAAATCAGCTACATATGCTTGATAGAGCTTGGTATGGTAAAGCCAATCTTCGAAGCGCTTGGAACTTCTGGAGAAACAAGCAATAGATAACAAAAGGAAAGGCGTTGTCGGCAACAAGGGTAAGACAACCCCAACAATAGCCAAGGCCAGTGATAAAAAACCAATAATAAGATAAATAAGACGCATAACTACTCCTAATTAAAATAATCTTCTTCTAGTTTCGCATACAATGATGAATTTTGTCAAGCTTCAACTAAAAAGAGCCTGAAATTCACTTTCAGGACTCTCCTCTTATTTAATCTTTTCTTCCTCGTAGTCACCCTTGCCACAAACAACCTGCTTGCCACCACCACGGACTTTTTTCTCCATGAGGAAGTTGCCACATTTTGGACAGTCACGACCAACAGGCTTGTCCCAAGAGGTAAATTCACATTCTGGATAGCGATTGCAACCATAGAAAAGACGGTTACGTTTGGTTTTACGCTCAATGATTTGTCCCTGATGACAACTTGGACACTCAACACCAATCTCTTTCACGATTGCTTGGGTATGACGGCAATCTGGGAAATTGCTACAAGCGTAGAACTTACCAAAACGACCAAGTTTAATGACCATTGGACTGCCACACACTTCACAGTCAAATCCAGCTGGTTCATCCTTGATTTGGATTTTTTCCATTTCTTCTTCAGCCTTGGCAACCTCTTTAGAGAAAGGTTTGTAAAAGGCATCAATGACACGTTGCCACTGCTCTTTTCCAACTTCGACATCATCCAGCTTGCCTTCCATTTCAGCTGTGAAGGTCACGTTTACGATATCTGGGAAATATTCAACGATGAGCTTGTTAACAATTTCTCCCAACTCTGTCGGTTCAAAGCGTTTGGCTGCAAGGCGAACATAATAACGTTTCTGAATAGTTTCAATGGTCGGTGCGTAGGTTGACGGACGTCCAACCCCATTTTCCTCCAAGGTCTTGATCAGTGTCGCTTCAGAATAGCGAGCAGGCGGTTGAGTGAAATGTTGCTCTGGTTTACTATTGACCTGCTTGACTACATCTCCAACAGCCATATCTGGTAACATCTTATTCTTGTCAGAATCATTATAAATGGCAAGATAACCATCAAACTTAACCTGACTACCATTGGCAGCAAATTGAACCCCATTTTGAGATAATTTAACAGCCATGGTATCAAAGACAGCAGCTGTCATCTGGCTCGCTACAAAACGATTCCAAATAAGAGTATAAAGCTTGAGCTGATCCTTGTCCAGATACTTAGCAATACTTTCAGGTGTATTAAAGACGCTAGACGGACGAATAGCCTCGTGGGCATCCTGAGCTCCTGATGCATTTTTGACCTTGCTACCATGCTTAGAATACTTGCTACCAAAACGGTCCGTAATGAAACTTGCTGCTTCATTTTGCGCTACTGGACTGATACGAGTCGAATCGGTACGCATATAGGTAATCAAACCTTGAACACCAGAACCGATATTGATCCCCTCATAGAGCTGTTGGGCAACCATCATGGTCTTTCGAGTACGGAAATTGATTTTATTGGCCGCATCCATCTGCATAGATGAAGTGGTATAGGGTAAAGGAGCATTGCGTTTGCGCTCTTTCTTATCCACCTGATCCACTGAAAAGTCTTTACCAGTCAGACGAGACAGAACTTCCTTAACCTCATCATTGCTAGTCAGTTTCAGCTTTTTACCATCTACTCCATAGAAGGAAGCCTGAAATTGCTTGGTTCCCTTTTTAAAGACACCATCAATTGTCCAGTATTCTTCTGGCTGAAAGGCATTGATTTCATTCTCACGGTCAATGATTAACTTAAGCGCAATAGACTGAACGCGACCTGCTGATAAGCCCTTCTTAACCTTCTTCCACAAAATAGGCGAAATCGAATAGCCTACCAAGCGGTCCAGGACACGACGAGCCTGTTGGGCATCGACCAAGTCCATATCAATCTTGCGTGGTTCTTTAAATGCATTTTTAACTGCATCCTTGGTGATTTCATTGAAGACCACACGGTTGGCATCATTTTCATCCAAGTTGAGAATGTGAGCCAAATGCCAAGAAATCGCTTCTCCTTCACGGTCCGGGTCACTCGCCAGAAAGACTTTATTAGCTTTTTTGGCTTCTTTTTTCAAGTCATTGATAAGAGGACCTTTTCCTCGGATATTGATATATTGCGGTTCATAATTATTTTCAATATCGACGGACATACTGGATTTCTTCAAATCACGGATATGCCCGACACTGGCTAAAACCTTGTAGTTTCTGCCTAGATATTTTTCAATCGTCTTAGCCTTAGCAGGCGACTCCACGATTACTAGATTTTTTTTAACTGTTGATTTTTTCTTTTTTGTTGCCGTAGCCACAGTATCACACCTTTTCAAAGTAATAAACTTTATAAAGTGTAAACCATTTTTTGAACCCTGTCAAGACTTAGCTACTATAATAGAAGAAAAGTTGGTTTAGAAAGAGAAATTTTGTCTTAAAATTCAAATTCCGCAAGAACATCCTGCCCACTGGTAACCAATTTTGCTCCCTCTTGAATCAAATGATGGCAACCGTCTGATAGTCCATCTAAAATGCTACCAGGAATAGCAAAGACATCGCGCCCTTCTTCCATTGCTCGCTCACAGGTAATGAGACTACCTGAACGCATCTTAGCCTCTGCTACAATCACGCCACGGCAAAGTCCAGCAATGATGCGATTACGGGCAGGAAAATGAAATTTCAGAGGTTGTTCGCCAGGTCCATATTCACTGAGAACCAGATGATCATTGCCGATGTAGTCTTGCAAACGTTTATTGGCTTTAGGATAAAACACATCCAGTCCTGTTCCAATCACTGCAATGGTTTTTCCACCATTCTGAAGAGCTGCCATATGAGCTGCTGTGTCAATGCCCTTGGCTAATCCACTGACGATAACCAGTTCATTTTCCAAGCCCTGAATGACTTTTTCAACTGACTTAGCTCCCTGTTTGCTACAAGCACGACTTCCTACGACTGCTACCTTCGGGAATTTCAAGAGGTCAAGATTTCCCTTGTAAAATAAAAGTACAGGCGCATCATATATTTCACTCAAATCCCAAGGGTAACAGTCATCTAAAATAGAGAAAGATGGAAATTTTTGAAACTCCTTCTCCAAATGCGCATCGTCTATCTGAAAATAACGTTCCATAAAAACAGCTGGATTTCGGCAACCTGAAATTTCTGCAATATCACCTAACAACAGTTCTTGATCAACATTTTCACCGTATTCTAGAACTGCCAAAACCTGTTGATTCGTCAAACCTGATTTTTTTAACTTATAGATTTCATAGTTTGTGATTTTCATAAATATCTCCATTTCTTTTTCTACTCATCTATTTATTCGTAAAAAATCAAAAAAACATCCGACTATTTCAGCCAGATGTTGGAATCTTTAATTTTCGTTTTTAAGAATTTCTTCTAATTTATGATAGTCTTGGACACTATCGATCTCATAGATGCTATTGCCTTCTAATTCTTCAACATAGACATCCAGTTCTTTGATGTTATCCTTAACCATATTGTCCCAGTAGAGATCAACAAATTCACCACTTGCATAAGCCTTGTCGATAAAGCTGACAATCTTTTCTGCAGTTGGAGCATCCCAGAAAGATACACCACTAAGGATACGACCAGCCTTACTATCAACAGTAATGTCTTGAACCTTGTAGTCATCTCCATAGACCAAGAACCATTCGTTGGTACAATCTTCACGATAGACACTAAAATAAGTCGAACGAGTCAAATCATTGCGGAACATATTTTTAAAGAGATAATTATCGGCATCAATAACATAGCTGTTAGCCAATTCTTCTTTTACAAGATAGAGAGAGTAAAAGTTATTGTAGTCAGCGTATTTATCATTGAAAACGAGGCGAACACCGTATTTTTCTTTTAAGTAATCGAATTGTTCTTTAAGGTAACCAACGATGATGATGATGTCATGGATTCCTTTTTCTTTGAGAAACTCAATTTGGTATTCAATCAAAGGTTTTTGATTAACCTGAACCAAGGCTTTAGGGGTATTTTCAGTCATAGGACGCAAGCGAGTTCCCAATCCCGCTGCTAAGATAATGGCTTTCACACGAATCTCCTTTATTCTTTAATAATAATATAAACTCCAGCAATAACGACAAGTGACGTAATAATTGTCAACATATCTAGCGGTGCACCCAAGAAAACAACTGCAAACAAGACTGTCCAAACTACATAACTCACGTTCAAGCCTGTAGCCTTGGCTGGTTGCAAGCGATTGATAGCGATATAATAAGCCAAGTAGGAAATCATATCAAAGGCTGCAAAGACAATCATAAGACCTAGCAATTGTCCATTGGCTACTTCTGCAAATGACTGATGAGAGAAGAGTACAATCACAAGATAGGACAAGAATGAAGTCACTTGACGAATCAAGAGGGCTTCGATTTCACTCAGTTCACTTTCCATGGCAAAAGAGCTAAGAACACTCTCACTTCCCCATGCAATAGCACAAACCAAAGCACAGAGAATCCCAATGTAGAAGGAATTGACCTGTTCAACCTTATAGGTCTGAGCAATTATCCCTCCAATAATCAAGACAATCCCAAACACAGTATTTTTTGAAATCTTGTGTTTCAAAAAGAAGAAAGCCAATAAAACTGAAATTGCAGGGTAAATAGCCGATACAGATGAAGCTAAGGAACTTCCGATATACTTAACCGCATAAAGATTGGCCTGCATACCGATTGGACCTGCTAGCAAGGCTCCGATGATAACACTCACATTGCGAATATTTAAGAAAATTGAGAGACGAACTTTTCCTTCTTTTACCAAAAGAAAAGCTAGTAAGATAAAGATACTCAAGAAATCGTGAGCAGCGGCCACCACAAAGGGCGACAAATCTGTAAAAATCGAAAAGATATAAGCACTAATCGTTAGACCTAAACCCCAGAAAATACCTGAGAGTAGACCAAAAGAAACTCCATTTTTATTTTTCATCTGAACCTCCATAATATGACAAACCTTTAACAGCTCTTTGGTAACGATTTACACCATAGTCACCAAAATCTGCACCTTGCTCTTCTTTGTAGACTGTCCATAGACTCCAAATAGTATCTTGTAAAATTTTATAAATGGCAATCTTTTCACGAGAGACAGGTGTTTGCTCACTCTCATAGTGAGACAAGAAGTCTTCTTCCTCTTGACGAGTGAATTCAGACTCTAAAAAGAGAGCAGCCAAATCCCACATTGGATCGTTCATTGATGAATATTCCCAGTCAATCAGATATAAACGTCCTTGAGGTGATTCGATAAAGTTTTCAGGCACCAAATCGATATGACAAGATTTTCTGTCAACACCTAAGTCAGCCAGTCTTTTCTCTAAGGAGAAGACTTCTTCTCTAACTGCTTCATAGTTGGCATAAGGGATTTTTTCTTCAATCAAGGATTCGTATTTTTTGATTTCTTCAAAAGGAGCAAATTCTCCTCTTAATTCCTTACCAGAAGCATGAATGGTTTGTAATATTGGAGCAATTTTATCAAATTTGGTCTTGATTGTAGTTGAATCAAGCGTAATCGCAGATTCAATATACTCATTTACTTTGATACCAGCTTCAATATCAAAAAGATAATTTTTTACATCTAAGTCTAAATCCTTTAGTAGTTCAAGATTATACTTTTCATCTTGACGATTGATCAGTTTTTCAGTCCCTTTACCAAAGAACTTAACAATGTATTGCTTATTTGTTGTTTTGACCAAATAGTTTTGATTGGTCATTCCCCCCAGTTGTTCAACACTGAGGACTTCCTCTTCTTGACTAAGTAGGGAAGAAATTTTCTCTTTAATGATTTTCTCCACAATTAACCTCCAGCACTTATACTTCCCACTTAAACACAGTTTTAAAGGCTGTGTTTAAATCGGTCGCAAAGACACGGTGAATATCTTTAATTTCTCTTACAGGTTCTTCTAGATAAAGGATATTTTTAAGACGATTGGCAAATTTCTTGACTTCCATCATTTGGATTGCATTTTCAAAATCAATGCGACCAGAACGAGATGACCCAACCAAGAGCAAGCCTTTTTCTAAGGCATCGCGTGTATTGAGATTGACTTTATACTCGCTAACTCCCATCATGAGAATCGTTCCCTGAGGACGAATGTAGCGAATCAAATCATTGATAGCTGGTCCAGTACCATCACCACCACAACACTCAAAAGCATGGTCAAAGGTCAAATCCTCAGGAATATTATCAGTGATATAGCATTCTTTGGCAAAAGAGAAGAGTTCCAACTTTTCCCAATGACGACCAATAACCACAATCTCTGCTTCTGGCAAAGTATAGTTGATAATATTGGCAACCACAAAAGCTAAACTTCCATCTCCGATAACGGCGATTCGGTCCCGCTTGCTATGAGCAAGGGTCAATAGACGATTCATAGCGTGCATACCGACACTGACAAACTCTGTAATGGCTGCAACCGTATCTTCAATAGCATCATAAGCCACCACACGGTCTTTAGGGAGAGAAACAAACTCTCTCATAAAGCCATCAAATCCACTAGACAAGAAATTGGTCCCTGTCATGTAGTTCTCATAAAATTCTTCATCACTCTGCATAGGTGGCTGATTGGGAATCATGACAACTTTTTGCCCAACCTCATAGGTTCCTGTCGGATCAGAAATAACGGTTCCACATGATTCGTGAATCATTGCCATTGGGAGTTTTTTATTCAAAATCTTGGGATCACGTTTTCCTTGGTAGTAACGCTGATCCGCATGACAGACCGCCATATAATTAGGGCGGATGAGGATATGATTCTCTTGGTCAATAGCCTCTTCCTGATATTTGACATTGATAAACTTAGGCTTAGTTAGTTGATAAATTTGATTAATCATTTTACTAGTCTTTCTCAATCATACTTTTTGCAATCTTCAAATCTGTTACGGTTGTAATCTTCAGATTTGAGTATTCACCTTTGGCCAAGGCTACATCTTTTCCTTTAATGACAAAAATTTTACATGCATCTGTCAAGATTTCCTTCTCTTCAGCAGAGAGAGAACCGTAAAGGTCCATGAAGTCCTTGCAACGGAATGTTTGAGGTGTTTGTCCTTGATAGAGGTGAGCACGATTTGGAATATCTGTAATAAATTGACCGTTGGTGCTTTCAACGATAGTATCAACCGCTTCTACCACTGTGTCCACTGCGTCATGATTTTGAGCAAGTTTGATATTGTCTTGAATCATGCGAAGTGTAATAAATGGACGAACAGAATCGTGGGTAACAACGATATCCTCTGGAGTAAGCGGACGATAAGCATCAATGGCTTCAATGATTTTCTCAATACTCGTATTGCGGTCAGCACCACCTTTTGTAATGATGATACGTTCCTTATGAAGGGGCAGATATTTATCTACAAGATCCTCTGCATGGGAAACCCAGTCTCCATGAACACCAACTACAATTTTTTCAATACTTGGTTCCAAGACAAATTTTTCAATTGTATGAATCAAAATAGGTCGATCACCTAGCTCTAAAAATTGTTTTGGCAAGTTACTGATTCCCATGCGTGTGCCAGTTCCACCAGCAAGAATTCCTGCATAAATCATCTATTTTCTCCTTTGTCTTACTAAAAAAACTTATTCTCTCTATTATACCACAATCTAGTCCTATCATGAAAGAAATACCGGCCCTCCCGTTCTAGAATAGGAGGGTTAAGCAGTTCTCTTATTCAAAGAAACTAGTCCATTTCTAGTAATGACTAGGAATTCTGTAGTCATTACCAATAAATGGCTGTGAAATTTTAGAGTTCTTCAGAATAATATAGTTTTCTTAAAGAAAACTTAAAATTAAGCTTTGAAACTTCAAAGTGATTACTTGACTTATACTCAATGAAAATCAAAAAGCAAACTAGGAAGCTAGCCGTAAGCTGTACTTGAGTACGGTAAGGCGACGCTGACGTGGTTTGAATTTGATTTTCGAAGAGTATTACTGCCCTTCATTTCTTATTAGCCAGCTTTATGATAGAACGAAAAACGAGGTAAATTGAATGAAAAGTATAAAATTAAATGCTCTATCTTACATGGGAATTCGTGTCTTAAATATTATTTTTCCCATCTTAACTGGTACCTATGTCGCGCGTGTCTTGGACCGAACTGACTATGGTTACTTCAACTCAGTTGACACTATTTTGTCATTTTTCTTACCCTTTGCGACTTATGGAGTCTATAACTACGGTTTACGGGCCATCAGTAATGTCAAGGATAACAAAAAAGATCTTAATAGAACCTTCTCCAGTCTTTTTTATTTGTGCATAGCTTGTACGATTTTGACCACCGCTGTCTATATCCTTGCCTATCCTCTCTTCTTTACTGATAATCCAATCATCAAAAAAGTATACCTTGTTATGGGGATTCAACTCATTGCCCAGATTTTTTCAATCGAATGGGTCAATGAAGCTCTGGAAAATTACAGTTTTCTCTTTTACAAAACTGCCTTCATCCGTATCCTGATGCTGGTCTCTATTTTCCTGTTTGTCAAAAATGAACACGATATTGTTGTCTACACACTTGTGATGAGTTTATCGACGCTGATTAACTATCTGATTAGTTATTTTTGGATTAAAAGAGACATTAAGCTGGTTAAGATTCACCTAAGTGATTTTAAACCACTCTTTCTCCCTCTGACAGCCATGTTGGTTTTTGCCAATGCCAATATGCTCTTCACTTTTTTGGATCGTCTCTTCCTCGTTAAAACAGGGATTGATGTCAACGTTAGTTACTATACCATGGCCCAACGTATCGTGACCGTTATAGCTGGTGTGGTGACAGGAGCTATCGGAGTGAGTGTACCCCGTCTCAGTTACTATCTTGGGAAAGGAGATAAGGAAGCCTATGTCGCCCTTGTTAATAGAGGAAGTCGAATCTTTAATTTCTTTATCATTCCACTGAGCTTTGGACTCATGGTTTTAGGACCAAATGCCATCCTACTTTACGGTAGTGAAAAATATATCGGAGGCGGTATCTTAACCTCTCTCTTCGCTTTTCGTACGATTATCCTAGCACTAGATACCATTCTTGGTTCCCAAATTCTCTTTACAAATGGCTATGAAAAACGTATCACAGTTTACACAGTCTTTGCTGGATTACTCAATTTGGGCTTAAATAGTCTCCTCTTTTTCAACCATATTGTGTCTCCTGAATACTACCTACTGACAACTATGCTATCTGAGGCCTCTCTGCTTGTCTTCTATATCGTTTTCATCCATAGAAAACAGCTTATTCACTTGGGGCATATCTTTAGCTATACTGTTCGATACTCTCTCTTTTCACTTTCTTTCGTAAGAATTTATTTCCTGATTAATTTCTTGTATCCTGTGGATATGGTCATTAATTTGCCATTTTTGATTAATACTGGTTTGATTGTCTTGCTATCAGCCATATCTTATATTAGTCTACTTGTCTTCACAAAAGATAGCATTTTCTATGAATTTTTAAACCATGTCCTAGCCTTAAAAAATAAATTCAAAAGATCATAGGAGTTTAAAATGAAACAACTAACCATTGAAGATGCCAAACAAATTGAATTAGAAATTTTGGATTATATTGATACTCTCTGTAAAAAGCACAACATCAACTATATTATTAACTACGGGACCCTGATTGGGGCAGTTCGACATGAGGGCTTTATCCCTTGGGACGACGATATTGATTTATCTATGCCTCGAGAAGACTATCAACGATTTATTAACATTTTTCAAAAGGAAAAAAGCAAGTATAAGCTCCTTTCCTTAGAAACTGATAAAAACTACTTTAATAACTTTATCAAAATAACCGACAGTACAACTAAAATTATTGATACTCGAAATACAAAAACCTATGAGTCTGGTGTCTTTATTGACATTTTCCCTATGGATCGCTTTGATGATCCTAAGGTCATTGATACTTGTTACAAACTGGAAAGCTTCAAACTACTGTCTTTCAGTAAACATAAAAATATTGTCTATAAAGATAGCCTTTTAAAAGATTGGATACGAACAGCCTTTTGGTTGCTCCTTCGACCGGTTTCTCCTCGTTATTTTGCAAATAAAATTGAGAAAGAAATTCAAAAATATAGTCGTGAAAATGGGCAGTATATGGCTTTTATCCCTTCAAAATTTAAGGAAAAGGAAGTCTTCCCAAGTGGTACCTTTGATAAAACAATCGATTTACCCTTTGAAAATTTAATCCTTCCTGCACCTGAAAAATATGATACTATTTTGACACAATTTTATGGAGATTATATGACCCTACCACCAGAAGAAAAACGCTTCTACAGTCATGAATTTCACGCTTACAAATTGGAGGATTAGGATGCAATATTTAGAAAAAAAAGAAATTAAAGAAATTCAACTAGCCCTGCTAGACTATATTGATGAGACTTGTAAGAAACATAATATTCCTTATTTTCTCAGTTATGGAACCATGCTTGGAGCTATCCGCCACAAAGGTATGATTCCTTGGGATGATGATATTGATATTTCTCTCTATCGTGAAGATTATAAACGTTTATTGAAGATTATTGAAGCAGAAAATCACCCTCGCTACAAGGTTCTTTCCTACGACACTTCTTCTTGGTACTTCCATAATTTCGCATCGATTTTGGATACTTCTACTGTTATCGAAGACCATGTTAAGTACAAGCGTCATGATACCAGCCTTTTCATCGATGTCTTCCCAATTGATCGATTTACAGACTTGAGCATTGTCGACAAGAGCTATAAGTATGTGGCCCTTCGTCAACTAGCTTATATCAAAAAATCACGAGCAGTTCACGGTGATAGCAAATTAAAAGATTTTCTTAGATTATGTAGCTGGTACGCCCTCCGAGTGGTCAATCCCCGTTACTTTTACAAGAAAATTGATCAGCTAGTCAAAAATGCTACAACCAACTCTCCTCAATATGAAGGAGGAATTGGGATCGGTAAGGAAGGAATGAAAGAAGTCTTCCCAGTTGATACCTTTAAAGAACTCATCTTAACTGAGTTTGAAGGTCGTATGTTACCAGTTCCAAAAAAATATGACCAATTTTTAACCCAGATGTATGGCAATTATATGACACCACCATCAAAAGAAATGCAAGAATGGTATAGTCACAGTATTAAAGCTTATCGCAAAAGCTGATTAAGGACGACCATATAAACTACAAAAAGGCTGGATAAAAACTCAATTTCAGGAGAAAATGGAGTAATTATTCCTACAACAAAACGCATAATATCAAGGTTCAAATGAACTGCACCCCAAAAGTTAGACAGAAAAAAATCTAACTT
>CAUQGR010000038.1:0-17401 GCA_963517545.1 uncultured Streptococcus sp.
TTCGTCAGTTCTATCTGCAACCTCAAAACAGTGTTTTGAGCTGACTTCGTCAGTTTCATCTACAACCTCAAAGCAGTGCTTTGAGCAACCTGCGACTAGTTTCCTAGTTTGCTCTTTGATTTTCATTGAGTATTATTTCTCTCTTTATGGCGTTCATAAGCCTTGAGCTGGCGCTGCAGTTCCTTTTTAATAGCAGGTTCTGGAGCATATTTTTCTTCCCAATCATCTGGTTTTAAGATTTTGTGGGTCACTGGATCAAAATGAGCCTTGCCATCTGGGAAAATTTTCCCCATATTGGCCTGATGGACAATGTCAAAAATACGTTCTGGGTCCACCCCCATCAAGACAAAACTACCGTAGGTAAAGTAAAGCGTGTCAATCAAGGCATCCACTTGCCCCACCAAATCTTCCTGAGCAGGTGTCTTCTTGGCTACTTTATCTGCTGCCTTATCAAGGGCTTGATGAAGTTGCGATAGAGCTTGAACAAAGTCCTCTTCAGAAGGACTGGCAGCTCGAACAAACTCCACCAATTCTTCTATTTTAAAGCCAGCCCTGTGGGTTGCACCTTCTAAATCCCAAGCTCGAGGTTCTTCTTGGGTCCGTTCATCCATCATGTGGTGGAAGGTCTTGACCTTATTGAAATGATAGTCACGGCTGACAAAGACTTTTTCTGAGGCCAGAACACCAAAATGTTCCAGGGCCTTGTGGATTCCGTCTTGCTGATTGCTAGTGGTAATGTGCTTGGCAACTTCCTTGACACTGCTACTACCATTTCCCATAGCAACCGACATACCGACACCAGCCAGCATTTCCAGGTCGTTATCTGAGTCACCAAAGGCCATGACTTGGTTGAGGTCAAAGCCATATTCTTTCCCAACTCGGCGAATGCCTTCCAATTTAGAATTTCCTTGATTGATGACATCAGCAGCAAAAGGATTGCTACGTGTCAATTTCAAATCTTCAAAATCAGCTGCCGCCTTCTCAGATTCTTCTGGAGTCATCAGCATCAAAACTTGGTAGATAGGCTGATTCATGAGGTGAAGCAGGTCTTCTTCCTTTTGGGGAACAACCTTGCTGACCATACGATTAAAGGAATGACTCACCGTACGGGTTAAAACAGAGGGAACGAAGCGACTGATTCGTTGAGAAAAAGAACCCATACCAAAAGACATGATTTTAGAACCCAGCATGGCATCCTTGGTCCCTAGGGCAATCTCCTTGCCCTCTCTTTTAGCATAGCTAATTAGATGGCGCAAATGTAACTTGGAAATCGGGCTCGTGAACAAGACCCTGTCTTTAGTAAAGATATACTGACCATTATAGGTTACCGCAAAGTCCAGATCCAAATCGTCCATCAATTCCTTAACAAAAAAAGGTCCGCGACCCGTCGCTACACCAACCAGCACCCCTTGTTCTTTGACAATCTTAATCGCGTCCTTAGTGGATTTCAAAACACTCTTGCGATCGTTGACCAAGGTTCCATCGATATCAAAAAAAACAGCTTTGACTTCCATCCTATCCCAATCTCCCCTTTTGTGATACAATGATTATACCACATTTCAGAAAGAGTGAGTAAATCATGCCTAAGAAAATCCTTGTTTTACATACGGGTGGAACTATTTCCATGCAAGCCGATGCTTCTGGCGCTGTTGTGACGAGTTCAGATAATCCCATGAACCATGTATCCAACCCACTTGAAGGAATCCAAGTCCACGCCCTAGACTTTTTTAACCTGCCAAGCCCCCATATCAAGCCCAAACATATGCTGGCCCTCTACCAAAAAATCAAAGAGGAAGCTGCTAACTACGATGGGGTGGTAATCACACACGGAACCGACACTTTGGAAGAAACAGCCTATTTCCTTGACACCATGGAAGTTCCCCGTATGCCTATCGTTCTAACAGGTGCCATGCGCAGCTCCAACGAACTCGGCAGCGATGGTGTTTATAACTATCTGAGTGCTTTACGGGTGGCCAGCGATGACAGGGCTGCTGACAAAGGAGTTTTGGTCGTTATGAACGATGAAATCCACGCTGCCAAGTATGTTACCAAAACACATACGACCAACGTCGGCACCTTCCAGACTCCAACTCATGGACCACTTGGTCTGATTATGAAACAGGAAATCCTCTACTTTAAAACAGCTGAACCCCGTGTACGCTTTGACCTTGATCACATACAAGGATTAGTCCCTATCATCTCGGCTTATGCCGGTATGACAGATGAGCTGATTGATATGCTGGATTTAGAACAATTGGACGGTTTGATTATCCAAGCCTTCGGAGCTGGTAATATTCCTAAAGAAACGGCTAAAAAATTAGAAAGTCTTCTGCAAAAAGGAATCCCAGTCGCCCTTGTTTCACGATGCTTTAACGGTATTGCAGAACCTGTTTATGCCTACCAAGGCGGTGGTGTGCAATTGCAAAAATCTGGCGTCTTCTTTGTCAAAGAACTCAACGCCCAAAAAGCCCGCTTGAAACTCCTCATTGCTCTCAATGCTGGATTAACAGGACAATCCTTGAAAGACTATATGGAAGGGTAACCCCTTCTCTAGAAAGCAAAATCAGGAAATCTTCACGATTCCCTGATTTTTTCTATTTACGTTTTCGTGTTGAGCGACGTTCTGTCAAACCATGAGGTAAGAGAACTTCACGTTCTTCCAACTCTTCCTTGTGCATAATCTTAGTCAACATACGCATACTAATGGCACCAAGGTCATAAAGAGGTTGGGCAATAGTTGTCAAGTTTGGACGGGTAAAGCGTGCAATTTGCGAATCATCACTAGTAATAATTTCAAATTCTTCTGGTACTGACACACCTTTATCAGCCAAACCATTCAAGACACCTGCTGCCAATTCATCACCTGTTACAACTGCTGCAGTTGCATTTGATGAAATCAAGCGTTCTGCCAAGGCATAGCCATCTTCATAAGTGTATTTAGACTCAAATACCAATCCTTCGCTATAAGAAATACCTGCTTTTTTCAAGGCTTCCTTGTAACCAACTAAACGAACCTTGCCATTGATATCATCTACTAATGGACCGCTAACAAAAGCAATGCGTTCGTTTTCTTTAGCAAGGTAAGTCACTGCATCAATCGTTGCTTGTTTGTAGTCAATATTAACACTTGGAAGTTGGTGTTCTACATCTACTGTCCCTGCAAGAACAACTGGTGTCCGAGATCGAGAAAATTCTGAACGAATTTTTTCAGTCAAGTGGTAACCCATAAAGATGATACCATCCACTTGCTTAGAAAACAGTGTATTGACAACTGAAACTTCCTTGTCATCATCCTCATCACTATTAGCAAGGACGATATTGTACTTGTACATTTCAGCGATATCATCAATCCCTTTAGCAAGCGTTGAGAAATAGCCATTGGTAATATTTGGAATCACGACACCGACAGTGGTTGTCTTTTTACTTGCAAGACCACGCGCCACGGCATTTGGACGGTAATCCAAACGATCAATCACCTCGAGCACTTTTTTACGAGTATTCTCTTTTACATTCTTATTGCCATTGACTACACGGCTAACCGTCGCCATTGAAACTCCTGCTTCACGGGCGACATCATAAATCGTTACTGTATCGTCTGTATTCATTCCATTTCCTTTCTATATCATACCTCACGAGACTCCAAAAAAGAGACGGTATGAAAATTTCGTTTTCATGATTCTACTTATTCCATTTTATCACTATTTGTAAACACTTTCAAGCATTTTTTGAAGATTGTTTGAAAAAAATTTCATAGAAAACTATGTTTATGAAGAAAAAATCACCTTTTCTTGATTTTTAATCCTATTTGCTGTATGATAAGGGAAAAGAAAGGGGGCAGAGATATGGCTTTTACCAATACCCACATGCGGTCGGCTAGTTTTGGCATTGTTACCAGCTTGCCTGATGATGTCATTGACTCTTTTTGGTATATTATCGACCACTTCTTAAAAAATGTCTTTGAATTGGAAGAAGAACTCGAGTTTCAATTGCTTAATAACCAAGGAAAAATTACCTTCCACTTTTCAAGTCAACACCTCCCTACAGCCATTGATTTTGACTTTAACCATCCTTTTGACCCTCTTTATCCTCCGAGAGTATTGATTTTAGATATGGATGGTAGAGAAACTATCCTTCTCCCAGAAGAAAATGACCTATTTTAAAAACTCTAGCCTTCAGTTGCAAGTAACTGAAAACTAGAGTTTTTTCTATTTTTTCAAAGCATTATATAAGTTGCGGATCGGTTGCTTTAATGTCGGATGGATAAAATGAGGCGCAATTTCTTGTAGAGACTCAAGAACAAAAAGGCGTTCTGCTATGTAAGGATGAGGCAAGATAAGGTCATCTGTATAAAGGACCTGGTCCTCCACAAAGAGCAAGTCCAAATCAATCAAACGAGGTCCCCAATGCACCTCTCTCACCCGTCCCATCTCTGACTCAATAGCCAACAAGGTTTCTAACAAGACTGGAGCTGGTAGCCAGGTTTCCACCTCAATCACCTGATTAGCAAAGCTATCTTGCTCCACACCACCCCAAGGCTCCGTCGTCAAGACACTGGACTCTTTGAGAATATGGATGCTACGAGCTTGCAGTTTATCAATGGCTTGTTTCAAGTTTGCTTGCTTGTCCCCCATATTGCTTCCTAGGGCGATAAAGGCCCGTTGCTTGCGGCGATGAATAGTCACTGAGCAAGTATCTAGTGACAAATGCACCGGTGCCCAAGGTTTTTTGAGTTCCAGCTTTATTTCTTGGACAAGAGGATAGGCCTCAAAAGTACGTTCTACCAGTTTGTAGGCTACCGTTTCAATCAAGTCCTCAGTTGTTTCCTGAAACCAAGTCGTCCACTGCTGACACAGTTCTCCGTAATGGACAGAAGCCGTTAAATCCAAGTCTGTAGCCGCCTTGGTCATATCATAGGATAGGATTGCGGAAACAACAAACTTCTGCCCCAATTCTTTCTCACTCGGAAAAAGACCATGATAGGCAAAAATTTCCAAATCCTTAATCTGCAGTTGATCCATAATGATTCCTTTCTAGAAAAATCCGCCCAAAGCGGATTCTTTTTATACTCAATGAAAATCAAAGTGCAAACTAGGAAGCTAGCCGCAGGCTGCTCAAAACACTGTTTTGAGGTTGCAGATGGAAGCTGACGTGGTTTGAATTTGATTTTCGAAAAGTATTATAGTCCCATTAAACGATAAGCCTGATCTCGAAGGTCCTTATCTGTTTCAAATAGACCACGAGCTACTGTCGTCAAGGTTGCAGTGCCTGGTTTTCTGACACCACGCATACTCATACACATATGTTCCGCCTCAATGACAACAAAGGCTCCTTTAGCACCTAGATACTCCATCAAGGCATCGGCCACTTCGATATTCAAACGTTCTTGAATTTGTGGTTTTTTCGAATAAACTTCAACCGTACGGGCTAGCTTAGACAAACCTGCTACACGACCATCTGGAATGTAGGCAATATGCGCTCTCCCATAAAATGGCAAGAAGTGATGTTCACACATGGTATGGAAAAAAATATCCTTTTCTACCACCATATTATCGTCAATAATCTCAAAGGATTTTGACAAATGTTCCTCCGCTGTTTGACCAAGACCTGAAAAAATCTCTTGGTACATACGAGCCACACGAGCAGGTGTTTCCTGCAAGCCCTCGCGGTTAGTGTCCTCTCCTACAGCCTCGATAATCATTTTTACAGCTGTTTCAATCTTTTGTGTATCCATTCTCGTTCTTCCTCTCCATCAGATAGGCTCTCACTTGGCTCAAAAAATACAAGGAACCTGTGACAATCCTAACTGTTTTTTTCTCTTCTTTTTTATCTGTCAATTTCTGCTCTAGAAAATCCTGCCAACCTTGGTAGCTGAGATTTCTAGACTTAGCTGCCTCTTTCAGCACGCTTTCATCAGTCGCCCGACTATCGTCAAAATGTGTCAGAGTAAGCTCGGTATCTGGGATTTGCTCCAACAAGTCCAACATATCCTCCAAGGCCTTGGTTTTGATACAAGTAAAGAGGATTTCCTTACGATAATCCGCAAAGCGTTCTTGCAAGGTTGCTAATAAAGCCTTGATAGCATGGGGATTGTGGGCTCCATCCAAAATCATCAAGGGTTCTCTTGACACGATTTCCAAACGCCCTGGCCAACTTGTTTCTTCCAAGGCTTGAGCAAGCAAGTGATTGCTTGCTAGTTCTCGACCTTCTTCTTGACAAAAATTATCAAGTAAAGCTATGACCATCCCAGCATTCTCTATCTGGTGCAAACCAAGCAGGCCAGTTTGGAAGCGACCTTGTCTGACAACACTTGTATAGTCAAAGACTTCGCCTGTAACCACACTCTTTTGATGGCTGACCTGATAATCTGCCCCGTAGGCAAATCTCGGCGCATTTTTATCTTCCGCAATAGCGTCAATGACAACCAAAGCTTCTGGAGCGATACGACCTGTCACCAAGGGAATACATTGTTTGATAATACCAGCTTTCTGCTCTGCTATGGCTTCCAAGGTATCACCAAGTAGGGCTACATGGTCCAGTCCAATAGTCGTAATTCCTGTCAAAATGGGCTGACAGACATTGGTACTATCTAAAAGCCCACCCATGCCGACTTCCATGATAGCCACATCTACTTGCTCTGAGGCAAAGTAGTCATAGGCCAAAGCTGTGATAATCTCAAACTCGGTTGTCTCCTTCAAATTGGCAGCCACTTCTCCTTCAAGCAAAGACTGATAGTCTGCCATGAGGGCTTCTAGTCTAGCATCTGGGATAGATTCCCCATTGATGCTAATCTGATCTGTGTAATGAATGAGATAGGGCGAGCTGAACACACCAACTCTCAGGCCTAGCTTTTCCAGCATATTTTTCAAAAAAGCAATGGTCGAGCCCTTGCCATTGGTTCCTCCGATATGGATAACCTTGAGTTTGAGATGGGGATTGCCACGCAACGCTAACAGTTCCACCATGCGTTCCAAGCCAAAATGCGGTTGGTCCGTCCGATAGTTAGCAATCCACTGATTATTTTCAAATTCTTTCATCTTATTTATATTGTTTTAAATCTAGATTTTCCGCTTCATCAGCCAGACGAATAGCGGAGGCAATTTCAACTGCCATCCTGTGACTAGCTACATCATGCACGCGCACCACTTCCACACCCTGTCTCGCAGCAATACTGGTTACATGAGCCGAAGCCGTATCTCGATTGCGGAAACCAAGTTCTGTCTCAGGATTGACTTCAAAACCACTTTCTTCAAGGATATTGATGACAAATCGCTTGCGCGACACTCCAAGAAAGATTGGATACCCCTTCTGATGTAGTTTATCCAAGTCCCGTAAAAGAAGCAGATTTTCTTTCTTGGTCAGACCAAAGCCGATTCCCGGATCCAACAGGATATTTTCTTGTGCAATACCAGCTTCCTCTGCTCTCGCTAGTGCTCGTTCAAAGAAAGCCTCCATCAAGTCTTCGATTGGCATTTTTTCAAAGTCAGCTAACTCTTCCTCTGTAAAAGCTTGATTAAATCCAAAATGAGGGAATATGAGCGAGCTAGGATGCTGAGGTCGAGCCATGACTGGATTAAACATGATGACTACTTTCGCTCCAGCCTTAGCTACCACATGGGCCATTTTTTCATCACCCATAAGACCAGTGATATCATTGACTAGATTGGCACCAGCAGCCAAAGCAGCCTCTGCCACCTGACTCTTCCAAGTATCGATAGAAATAAGGACATCACTTTCCTTGCGAATCGCTTTGATCACTGGAACAACACGCTGGATTTCCTCTTCTATCTCAACATAGCTACTTCTTCCCGGCCGAGTCGATTCTCCTCCGATATCTAGCATACTAGCCCCTTCTGCTATCAATTTACGAGCCTGCTGGAGCGCTTGCTCAAGCGCAAAAAATTGACCACCATCCGAAAAGGAGTCTGGGGTTACATTGATGATTCCGCAAATAGCTGTCTTTGAATGATTGGCTTTACTTGACATATCGGTCACTCCCTCAAGGCTTTTCACCATATTATTTCTCTATTTTACCATAAAAAGAAAAAGATGGACACGATTGCATTCATCTTTTTCCCAGTAGAAGCAAGTAAGCAATTGTCAAAAATCTTAAACAGAAATCCCTAATATCCGACTCATGATCACCACAAGAGCCAATAAACAGAAAACAACCCCATTCACAATCATGTGAAGTAATATAGACATTTCCAAACGTTGGGTCTTGTAAGCCGTCCAAGACAGGACGATCGACATAACTCCATAAATCAATAAAGAAGGTAAATTACTCGGTTGATGCAATAAAGCAAACACAACCGTACCGACTACAAATCCCAAGTTCTCTTTTCCTCGGAAAATCTTTTTAGGAACAATCCCACGGCACAAGATTTCCTCACAAATTGGAGCAAGCAAGGCCAACAAGAAGAAACTGGAAATCAGAGAACTATTCTGAACCATATCGTTAATCTGAGACTGATTCCCTGTTGTCGTCTCATTTGACAGTTGTAACAAGATAGAACCAAGTATATTTGAACAGATAATGACTAAATAACTCAAGCCCAATCGCGCCAAATCCTTAGCTCTAAAAAAAGAAAAATTAAAACTTGCTAATTGCGTTTTACGAGCTCCAATGATAAATAGCGCTAAAACCACAATTGAAATACCAGCAACTATCAGCCCCGACTGTAACAGTGGTACTTGATGTAAAGCTAAAATTTCAGTAACTGCTAAAGGAATCTGATATAAGATTGTCGCTAACAAAAAGACCAAAAGCCAACCTGCACGATTCAACAATGCTTTCCACATACTTTTCTCTTTCATCACCTATCTCCTTTGTATTAAAAAAGGGGGAAAATCCCCTGGGTAATTCTATTATAGGGCCATGCTGATGTAGTTAAGGATAAACAAGGCATCCAAAATCCAAATCATAACATGAACATCTTTAGCTTGACCTTTGACAAGCTTAGTCAAAGTGTAAGTCAAGAAACCAACTGCAATCCCTTGAGTGATAGAGTAGCTGAATCCCATAAAGATAGATGTGAAGAAGGCAGGAACCGCTTCAGACATATCGTCCCAATGGATATTTTTCAAGCTAGCCAACATCATAATCCCAACGATAATCAAGATTGGAGCTGTAGCGGCTGTTGGTACAATCGCTAGAAGTGGGCTAAAGAAGCTTGAAATTGCAAAACAGATAGCTACAACCAAGGCTGTCAAACCAGTACGTCCACCTGCACCGATACCAGCAGCAGACTCAACATAAGTCGTTACGTTTGAAGTACCTGCGATGGCACCAATTGAAGTACCAATCAAGTCAGAGTAAAGAGCCTTGTCTAACTTAGCTGATTGGTGATTTTCACCATTTGTCGCTACGATACCAACTTTTTCACCTGTACCGATCAAGGTACCAATCGTGTCAAAAATATCTGTCAATGAGAAGGCAAGAATGGCCATCAGAGTTTCAGGCAAGCGAGCTGTATCTGAAATCAAAGCTCCCAAACCTTCTGAACCAAGAGCTGCACCAAAGACTGTCTTCAAGTCTTCAAAAGCTGCACCAACATGGTTATTGGCAAAATCGATGCTAGACAAATCTACCAAACCAACTGCGATAGCAAGAACAGTTGTTGTCAAGATAGAGAGGATAATTCCCCCTTTAATCCCTTTGATAACAAAGAAGATTGTGATAGCAAGTCCTGCAAGAGCCACCAAAACAGCTGGATTATTAAAGCTGACCAATCCTGGAACTGCTGAAGCATTTGCTGTAATCGCTGCTTGAGCTTTATCAGCCCCTTCTCCTGCAACCGTGTAATTCCCTGGATCGATAGAGAATTTCAAAAGTCCAGCATTCTTAATCCCCACGTAGGCAAGAAAGACACCGATACCGGCTGAAATAGCTGAACGAAGGGCATTTGGAATCGATTCAATGATCATTTTACGAACATTTGTCAAGGTAATAATCAATGAGATAATCCCACAGATGAAGACCATAGCTAAGGCTTCTTGCCAAGAGTAACCAAGTCCAAATACGACTGTAAAGGTAAAGAAGGCATTGAGTCCCATACCTGGCGCTTGAGCGTATGGCAGGTTAGCATAGAAGGCCATCATCAAGGTTCCTGCTACTGCACCGATAATCGTTGCAAGGAAGACACCCTGAGCAGGCATTCCTGTTTGCGAAAGAATTTGTGGGTTTACAAAGAGAATATAGCTCATTGCAAAGAAAGTTGTTAAACCAGCGAGAACCTCTGTACGAACGTCTGTACCGTTCTCTTTTAGTTTAAATAATTTGTCCATTATCAATCTCCTTTTAATTTTTACGAACAATAATAGAATTATATCATTTATCATTCACTTTTTCAATATCTTTGTTTGATTTATTTAAGAATTTGATGAAATTTCATTTTTGGTTTCGAATCTGCTTTTCTGCCTGCTTTTTGTTATAATAGTAGACATCTTATCTGAAAAGACACTAGAAAGGTCCCTATGACGAAAAAAATTATTGCAGTTGATTTGGATGGAACCCTGCTCAACTCAGACAGTCAAATTTCTGACTTTACCAAAGAAACCATTAAAAAAGTTGCTGAAAAAGGCCATCAGGTTATTATTACGACAGGTCGCCCTTACCGTATGTCAAAAGATTTTTACCGTGAGCTCGGCCTGGACACTCCTATGATTAACTTCAACGGTTCCCTCACTCATTTACCAGACCAAGTTTGGGACTTTGAAAAGTGTTTGACCGTAGACAAAAAATACCTGCTAGATATGGTTCAACGCTCAGAGGATATTCAAGCCGATTTTATCGCTGGAGAATATCGTAAAAAATTCTACATTACAAATCCTAATGAAGAAATTGCCAATCCCAAACTATTTGGTGTAGAAGCTTTCCAGCCTGAAAATCAATTCCAGCCTGAATTGGTGACCAAGGATCCTAACTGTATTCTGCTGCAGACCAGAGCCAGTGACAAGTATGCTTTGGCAAAAGAAATGAACGCCTTCTACCAATATCAACTGTCTATCAATACTTGGGGTGGTCCGCTCAATATCCTTGAGTGTACTCCTAAAGGAGTCAACAAGGCCTTCGCCTTGGACTACTTGCTCAAAGTAATGAATCGTGACAAAAAAGATTTGATTGCTTTTGGAGATGAACACAATGATACCGAAATGCTAGCTTTTGCTGGGAAAGGCTATGCCATGAAAAATGCCAATCCAGAGCTACTCCTTTATGCAGATGAGCAAATTTCCTTGACAAATGACCAAGATGGAGTTGCCAAAACCCTGCAAGACTTATTCTTATAGCCCCTAAAGACCAGCTTGCGAGCTGGTCTTTGTGCTCTTTTCACAGTCTAATCAACCAGTTAATCGATTGTTCTATTTTTTACCTCCAAAACCTTGGAAAAGGCTTTCTTTTGTGATATACTTCACATATAAATACAAGAGAGCTCGTCACACTCGACTCTGTTGAAACAAAATCAATCCAGTCCTGTTGTCCCTGTTCTCGGCCAATATCAAGGAGGATAGCTATGAAAGCTGTTGTTGTAAATCCAGAAAGCACTGGTGTTGCTGTTGAAGAAAAAGTACTCCGTCCACTTGAAACTGGGGAAGCACTTGTAGAAATTGAATACTGTGGTGTTTGCCACACTGACCTCCACGTTGCCCATGGTGACTTTGGTCAAGTACCAGGACGTGTTTTAGGACACGAAGGTGTTGGTATCGTTAAAGAAATTGCCCCAGATGTAAAAAGCCTTAAAGTCGGCGACCGCGTCAGCGTTGCTTGGTTCTTTGAAGGATGTGGCACTTGCGAATACTGTACTACTGGCCGTGAAACTCTTTGCCGTACAGTGAAAAATGCCGGCTACTCAGTAGATGGTGGTATGGCTGAACAATGTATTGTAACTGCAGACTATGCTGTTAAAGTTCCTGACGGACTTGATCCAGCCCAAGCCTCTTCTATCACATGTGCTGGTGTAACAACCTATAAAGCTATAAAAGAAGCAAAAGTTGAACCAGGCCAATGGGTTGTTCTTTACGGTGCTGGTGGACTTGGTAACCTAGCTGTTCAATACGCTAAAAAAGTATTCAATGCTCATGTTATCGCAGTTGATATCAACAATGACAAACTTGCCCTTGCAAAAGAAGTAGGTGCTGATGTCGTTATTAACGGCCTCGAAGTTGATGATGTACCAGGACTCATCAAGGAAAAAACTGATGGAGGAGCTCATTCAGCTGTCGTAACTGCTGTATCTAAAGTTGCCTTCAATCAGGCTGTTGACTCAGTTCGTGCCGGTGGTCGCGTCGTCGCTGTCGGTCTTCCTTCTGAAATGATGGAACTCAGCATCGTGAAAACCGTTCTAGATGGAATCCAAGTCATCGGTTCTCTTGTTGGAACTCGTAAAGACTTGGAAGAAGCCTTCCAATTCGGTGCAGAAGGTTTAGTAGTTCCAGTTGTTCAAAAACGTCCAATAGAAGATGCCGTAGCCATTTTCGACGAAATGGAAAAAGGTCAAATCCAAGGACGTATGGTACTCGACTTCACCCACTAATCTAATAGAAACCTATTTTAAAAGTTGGAAGCTGCTTCCAACTTTTTTATATTAAATTTTTAAATAAGGATTCAAAAAAACTTCTCTAAAACTCAATATATCAATATTTTCAGATGTAATCTTTTTAATTTTTTATGATAAATAGTTGCTTTTTATATGAAAACGGTTTATACTTAAAAAGTCTTAAAGTTTTCTTAAACGAAAACTAAAACAAAAAAGGAGGAATGACAATAATGAGTATCGGAATCATTATTGCGAGCCACGGCGAATTTGCTGCGGGTATTCATCAGTCAGGATCTATGATCTTTGGTGAACAAGAAAAGGTTCAAGTTGTAACCTTTATGCCAAATGAAGGTCCTGATGATCTATACGCTAAGTTTAATAACGCTGTTGCTGCATTTGACGCAGAAGATGAGGTTCTAGTTTTGGCTGACCTTTGGAGTGGATCTCCATTCAACCAAGCTAGTCGCGTGATGGGAGAAAATCCCGAACGTAAGTTTGCCATCATCACAGGACTTAATTTACCGATGTTGATTCAAGCCTATACAGAGCGCCTCATGGACGCTGCTGCAGGTGTAGAAAAAGTCGCTGCGAATATTATTAAAGAAGCCAAAGATGGCATCAAAGCTCTTCCAGAAGAGCTAAACCCAGTTGAGGAAGTAGCAAGCGCTGCAGCTGCTCCAGTTGCCCAAGCTGCTATTCCAGAAGGAACTGTCATCGGAGACGGTAAACTCAAAATCAACCTTGCCCGTCTAGACACTCGTCTACTTCACGGTCAGGTTGCAACTGCTTGGACTCCAGATTCAAAAGCAGACCGTATCATCGTTGCTTCAGATAACGTAGCTAAAGACGAATTACGTAAAGAATTGATTAAACAAGCAGCTCCAGGTAAAGTGAAAGCAAACGTTGTTCCTATCCAAAAACTAATCGACGTTGCGAAAGATCCTCGCTTCGGAGGAACACATGCCCTTATCTTGTTTGAAACACCTCAAGATGCCCTTCGTGCTATCGAAGGTGGCGTGCCAATCAAAACTCTTAATGTTGGATCAATGGCTCACTCAACTGGTAAAACAATGGTTAACAACGTTTTGTCTATGGACAAAGATGACGTTGCTACATTTGAAAAAATGCGTGACCTTGGTGTTGAATTTGACGTACGTAAAGTACCAAACGACACCAAAAAAGATTTGTTTGACTTGATCAATAAAGCAAACGTGCAATAATCGATTTTATGAAAGGATTTTAAAGATGTCTATTATTTCTATGGTTTTAGTAGTCGTTGTAGCCTTCCTAGCAGGTCTTGAAGGTATCCTCGACCAGTTCCAATTCCATCAACCAATCGTAGCTTGTACCCTTATCGGTCTTGTTACTGGTAACCTTGAAGCAGGGATTATCCTTGGTGGTTCTCTTCAAATGATCGCCCTTGGTTGGGCTAACATCGGAGCTGCCGTAGCTCCTGACGCTGCTCTTGCTTCTGTTGCTGCTGCCATTATCATGGTTCTTGGTGGCGACTTTACTAAGACAGGTATCGGTGTTGCCCAAGCGGTTGCTATCCCTCTTGCAGTTGCTGGTCTATTCTTGACTATGATTGTCCGTACACTCTCTGTCGGATTGGTTCACACTGCTGATGCTTCTGCTAAAAAAGGTGACTTTAAAGCAGTTGAACGCGCTCACTTTGTCGCACTTCTTCTTCAAGGTCTTCGTATTGCAATCCCTGCAGCACTCCTTCTAATGGTACCAACTGAAACCGTACAAAGCATTCTAAATACTATGCCTGATTGGCTTAAAGACGGTATGGCTATCGGTGGTGGTATGGTCGTTGCCGTTGGTTACGCTATGGTTATCAACATGATGGCAACTCGTGAAGTATGGCCATTCTTCGCTATCGGTTTCGTGCTTGCTGCCGTGTCAGATATTACTCTAATCGGATTTGGTGCTATCGGTGTTGCTATCGCTCTTATCTACCTTCACCTTTCTAAAACTGGTGGAAATGGTGGCGGAGGAGCCGCAACTTCTAACGACCCAATCGGCGATATCCTAGAAGACTACTAAGATAAGAAAGGACTGAAAACATCATGACTGAAAAACTTCAATTAACTAAATCAGATCGTAAAAAAGTTTGGTGGCGTTCAACTTTCTTACAAGGTTCTTGGAACTATGAACGTATGCAAAACTTGGGTTGGGCTTACTCATTAATTCCAGCTCTTAAAAAACTCTACACTAAAAAAGAAGATCAAATTGCTGCTCTTGAACGCCATCTTGAGTTCTTCAACACTCACCCATACGTAGCCGCTCCAATCATGGGGGTTACTCTTGCACTTGAAGAAGAACGTGCTAACGGTGTTGAAATCGACGACGCTGCTATCCAAGGGGTTAAAATCGGTATGATGGGACCTCTTGCTGGTATCGGTGACCCAGTATTCTGGTTTACAGTACGCCCAATCCTTGGATCACTCGGTGCTTCACTTGCCCTTACTGGTAATATCTTAGGTCCAATCCTCTTCTTCGTTCTTTGGAACTTGATTCGTATGTCATTCTTGTGGTATACACAAGAGATTGGATACAAGGCTGGATCAGAAATCACTAAAGATATGTCTGGCGGTATCCTTCAAGACATCACTAAAGGAGCTTCTATCCTTGGTATGTTCATTCTTGCTGTCCTTGTTCAACGTTGGGTAAATATTAAATTTGCTTTCGATGTTGCCAAAGTTCAACTAGATGAAAAGGCTTATATCCATTGGGATAAATTGCCAGAAGGATCTAAAGGTATCCAAGAAGCATTCGCACAAGTAGGACAAGGATTATCTCAAACATCTGAAAAAGTTACTACTTTCCAACAAAACTTGGATATGTTGATTCCTGGACTATCAGGACTACTCCTTACTTTCCTTTGCATGTACTTGCTTAAGAAAAAAGTATCTCCAATCACTATTATCCTTGCACTCTTCGCAGTGGGTATTGTGGCACATGTTCTTCACATCATGTAATCAAGCAACTTAAAAGGAATCAGGTTCTAAAATCTGATTCCTTTTTTCTATACTTTTATTCGGCCAAGGCACCCATTGGATCCCATGGTGCGAGTACAATTGGTTCTGCTTCATAGGCAGCTTGTTCTTCTGCTGTCAGCAATTCTTTACGAACAACGATTTGATAAGTGTATTCGTCCATCCAAGCGTCTGAGGCAACAAAGTAACCATCTGTACCGACCTTGTCTCCCCATGAGTTTTCAACCTTCCACTTGGTTGACTTGCCATTTTCATCCAAATCAACACCTGTCAAGACCATGGCGTGGGTCATCAAGCTTTCGCTGTAGTCCAAACGTCCAGCCTTGTCTTGATTAAGTTGAATATCCATGCTTGATTCAAAGTCATAAACATCTGTCGCAAGGATTCCAGCTTTACGGTTGCTGAGCTGACCAACATCAGAACCAAACCAAACAGTCTCACCTGTTTGCATTTGAGCAATCGCCAATTCTTTCAAGCGCTCCATTGGAACGTTGATGTAACGAACCTCACGGCTACCAACCACATTTCCCAACATCTCAACTGTGTAAGATTTACCGTATGGTTTATCAGCAGTTGGAGCATTGATAACAGAAACGTAATCTTCTAGAGGAAGATTGACATATTTCTTGTAAAACTCTTGTGGTGTAATTCCCTTTTCACTTTGGTAGTTGTTATCCTTATCGCGATAAGCAAAGTCAAATTTACGTGGCGGAAGACCCAATGACATAGCAAGAAAGTTAAAAATTTCTTGCAAGAGGTCTTCTTTCTTAGCTTGAACAGTCGCTTGATCCGCACCAGAAGTAAGCAAGTCACGCAAAATTTGAGCATCTTGACGAAGCAATTTGTTAAGGATTGCATTTAGCTCACGGCTGCTACTAGATGAAACAGACTCAGGGTAAACTGACTTAGGCACGACACCGTATTTCTCAAAGAGAGAAACGACCATATCCCATTGACCGCCATCTTGTTGTGGAGTTTGAAGTAGGAATTTAACCTTACGACTCGTCAAGTCTTGGTCTGCAGTCGCAATCACTTGCTCCAAGAACCAGTTAGATTTTTCATACTTGTCCCAGAAGAATGTGTGGGCCTGTGATAACTCAAAATTTTCCAATTTGTATTGCGAGATGAGTTTGTGGCGGAAGGTATTGAGAGCTGCGAACATCCAGCAACGACCAGAAGCCTTCTGGTTAGTGACCTTGTCCTTAGTCAAATCCAATGAGAAAACAGGTGTATTGTCTACATGGCTTTGGCGACGTTCTAGGGCTGCAAAAATTCCATTGTGGCTGGCAGCATTTTCAATCGCTTGGTATTTGACATTTGCTTCATAGTTGGCAAATAATTTATCAGTAAATGATTCTTGAATCGCGTTCATAGATTCCTCCTTTTATTCTACAGTCTATTATAACTCTTTTCACAAAGGAAGCAACTGAAAAACATAAAAGGCAGGGATATTCTCCCTACCTTTTTACTAAAATACATTAACTTAATCAACACTAGCAAGGAGAGCCTCTAGCTCTTCCTTGGTCAAGCGACGCCATTCTCCTCGCTGCAAGTTCTCATCCAATACTAGAGCTCCCATAGTCAAACGCTGTAGGTCCACTACTTCCTTGCCACAGTATGCCACCATACGCTTGACTTGATGAAACTTCCCTTCTGCAATGGTCACACGGATTTGACTTTGATTCTTTTCTGTATCTATGGAAACAAGCTCCAGTTTAGCGGGTTGACAGGTAAAGTCTTTGAGCGGAATACCCTCAGCAAATGTCTCCACATCTTCTTGGGTCATCATTCCCTTGACCCGAGCCAGATAGGTCTTGTCCACATGACGCTTGGGTGAAAGAAGAGCATGGGCAAGCTTGCCGTCAT
>CAUQGR010000039.1:0-16450 GCA_963517545.1 uncultured Streptococcus sp.
AAAATGATGATTCTATTTTACCATAAATATAGGAGATTTGTGAATATTTATAAAACATTTTTCTGAAAAAATCTGACTACCTTTTTGTAACGGCTTAAGAACCAAAACTCTTGAAGAAGTTGATAAGGGCTTGCCAGAGAGAGCTTAAAAAGTTTCCTCCGTCCTCTAGCGCCTTATCAGCATCAAAGTTAAGGTTAATATTTTTAAAACTGTCGCCAGCTTGTGAAACAATACTTTGTTTAAGGTCATTCAAGGTTTTAGTGAAGTCTGCATTGCTGAGGATATCACTCTTTGAGAGATTCAAAGCAAAATTGATGATGATATTGATCTGGTTTCCTGTTATGACCTGATCAAGTTTGTAATTTTTCAAGGTATCTTCAACAATTTTACGGACATCTTCCTCTGTCAGATTTCCCTTGCTTTCTTTAGCTTTGGCGAGTCCTGACTTGATATCGGCTAGGGCAACGTTTAATTTATTAGCATCATAGCCTGTTTTGTCCTTGTTTTCAGCATTGATATCTGACAAAGCCTTTAGCTCTTCTTGAGCCAAGTCTTTATTCGCTTGTGGTACCTTGGCTCCATTAGCTTCTAGCGAATAGTAAATCCCTGCTAAGGCACTCTCACCTGTAACTGGAATAGGGGCTGCTACAGTGATTTTGGCATGTTCCACACCCAAGGTTACGGCTGCGTTTCGGTACATATCCTGCGTCACCTTAGTGATATTTTCTGGTGTTTCAATCTTGACCTCAAGTGGCGACTTGTCACCTAGTTTTTGAATCTTGGCTGATGAATACAACTGTAAACTAGAGTCATTGGCCACATTCATGATTTTAGAATAGACATCAGGTGTCATGGTCTTGAGTTCTTTGGTGTCTGTTGAGGCATTGTAGCCTAGTTTTTTAAGGGTTTGATTTTTTTGATCTTCAGACAATGATGAACCTAGGACATATTCAGGTTGAACATAGGTTTCATCGATGACTTTTTGAACATCTGTTGCTGCATGGGCGCTATTCATAGCTGTTACTGCCCACAAGACCGCAGCACTAGTCAGAAAGAGTTTCTTTCTCATAGGGAATTTCCTCCTTTACCTTTCTAGAGTAATATATCTATCTTAAAGAAAACTTATAACAAAAACACCTGGTCTAGCCAGATGTCGAAAAGAGAGTGAAACATTTGATGATGTAAAGGTTGAGATGAACCTGCCTAGAATAGTAATAATTTCCTCCGTTTACATAAAGTTTTGCACCGTGAAAAATGGAAATGGGATGAATATAACTATAAGTCTTTCCAGTGGTATTGCCAAGCAAGGGAGCAACAGTCTCACGAGAGTACTGTTTGGCCAAAGCCAGGGTATTTTCCTTACCATTTTGGGCGATAAAATCGATATAGGCAGGTCCAAAATTGTAGGCTTGAACAGCCGTCCAGACATCTACCCCCTTCTTCTGGGCCAGATAGAGATTGTCTGTCAGAGTTTGAACGCCTTGACGAATGCTAGAGGCATTATCATTGATGGTGTTGATTGAACCGCTTGCAGACTCACTAGACTGCATAACATCGCCTTCTTTTCCTTTTGTTTCAGTATAAATCATAGCGAGCACAAGCTCTTCGTTTGCTGGGGTGTCTTTTTCACTCAAGATTTCTCGCACCATGGGTTGATAGGTCATGACTTGCTTGACATCTTGGTGAACGCGGTAAGCTTTATAGCCAGCAAAAAGGAAGACTGCTAGTACAAGCACTCTTCGAATTCGTTTAAACATTATTTACTTTGGATATCCTCGATATTTTTGATTAAGATAGAGTAGGTTCCATTGTCATTTTGGATAAACTCAACAGACTCGGCGTCTTGATAGACGTTATTGGGAACGATGAGCTCAATTCCATTTGACAAGGAAAGTTTTTGGTTTTCAAATTTTTTAAGCTGACGACTGGCATCAATTTCATCAAATTGAACAGGCTCTGGTACAGCTTCCTTGACTTGGTCAATAAAGCTCAAACGAGCCGTCAGATTGTTGTCAAAAAGGTCATTGGCCAATTTTTCAGGTGACAATTCATTGCTTTCTTCTAGGTTGTTGAAAATCGCTGATTTGACCTTGGATTGAAATTGAAAATCATCTGTGTTAAAAGATTCAGCAATTCTCTGGGCTGTTTTTTCCAGTTCCTTGATGGATTTCTTGGGTGAAATCTTAGGGGCGACGACAAGAAGATTTTCTGAAAAATAGTTCAAGAAAGCCCCGTTGTACTTGATTCGTTTTTCAATCAGATGGTACTTGCGACTCTGAAGATTCACCACCAAGGCTTCGTCAGCACCCGTTCCAAATCCAGGCAGGTTATTCTGAGTCAGCTTGATTGGATTGTCAACTTCTCCTCCGAGGTGAGTCAAGGTTTCACGCAGGGCAATTCGTAAGAAAGCAAAATGTTCCACGCCTTCTTTAGAAAATTGCACAAAAATCAAGTCATTGGTCTTGAGATTTTCAGAAATGCTAAACTCTTCTTTCCAGAGATTAGCCAGTGTTACTGATGTCTCCAACAAATCGTCTGTGATGTGATTGAAGAAGGGATTTTCTTCTTCGAAAATCCCAGTCTTGGCTTCATCTGAATACACACGTTCAATTTTTTTACGCAGGTATTCTTCGATTTTTGGAGTAATATTGAGAAACTTATCCGCTAGGAACAGCTCGGTATCATCCGGACTGAACTGGTGAATAATGGCTTTCTTAATATAAATGTCCATAAAAGTATTAGTCCTCGTATAATGGGAAGGCAGCTGTCAATTCTTTGACTGCACTTCTCACTTCTTCTAATACAGCCTCATTTTCTGCATTCTTAAGAGTTTTAATGATCAATTCAGCCACTTTGCGACTTTCTTCTTCACCAAATCCACGTGCAGTAATGGCTGCAGATCCGATACGAATCCCACTTGTCTTGAATGGTGACAAGGTTTCGTAAGGAATTGAGTTTTTATTTAGGGTAATATTGACTTCATCCAGCAAGTTTTGAGCAATTTTTCCGTTTTCTACAACTTTAGTCACATCCACTAGGAAGAGATGGTTTTCAGTCCCACCAGAAATAATACGGAAATCAGGGTCTTGCAAGAAGACATCTGCCATAGTCTTGCTGTTCTTGATAACATTGGAAGCATATTCCTTGAAGTCTGGATCCAAAACTTCTTTGAAGGAAACAGCTTTAGCTGCCACAACATGCTCCAAAGGACCACCCTGAATACCAGGGAAAATAGCTGAATTGATTTTCTTAGCTAAGTCTTCATCATTGGTCAAAATCAAACCACCACGTGGTCCACGAAGGGTTTTGTGGGTCGTTGTTGTAGTGATATGAGCGTATGGCACTGGGCTTGGGTGAAGACCAGCTGCAACCAAACCAGCAATATGAGCCATATCTACCATGAGTTTAGCCCCAACAGCATCCGCAATTTCACGGAATTTTGAAAAGTCGATAATTTGAGAATAGGCTGAAGCACCTGCTACGATCAATTTTGGTTTTACTTCTTGGGCTTGTTTCAAGATAGCATCAAAATCCAAGAGTTCCGTTTCAGGATCTACACTATAAGAAACAAAGTTGTAGGTTTGACCTGAGAAGCTAACTGGAGCTCCGTGGGTCAAGTGTCCACCTGCTGCCAAATCCATCCCCATCACCGTATCACCTGGCTCAATCAAGGCCATGTAAGCTGCACAGTTGGCTTGGCTTCCTGAGTGTGGTTGGACATTGGCAAATTTTGCACCGAAAATTTCTTTTGCACGTTCAATGGCTAGAGATTCTACCACGTCTACTACATCTGTTCCACCATAATAACGGCGTCCTGGGTAGCCTTCGGCGTATTTATTCGTCAAGATAGACCCTTGAGCTGCCATAACAGCCTTGGAAACTACGTTTTCCGAAGCAATCAACTCAATGTTGTTTTGTTGGCGTTCTTCTTCTTTGGCAATAGCATTCCAGAGATCAGCATCATATGCTTTAAAATCATCTTTGTCAAAAATCATAGGTCTTCTCCTTTTATTGTGTGACTAGTCCATTAGTTTAATTTTCTTATTAGAAAATCAAACTAAAAGATGCGAATAAACCGTTTCTGCATTTTATCACAAGTATAACCAACTTTTTCATAAAATGCATGAGCACCCAGACGATGATCGGCAGAGTTTAAGCGGATAAACCCATAATTACGTCTTTTTGCTTCTTGTTCCAACCCTTGTAATAAGCTTTTACCAATACCTTGACCTTGCGCTTGAGGTGAAACTGCTAAAGCTAAAATATTAAATCCTGCTTTGGAATAAAGTGATTCATAGACCTCAGCGTGGACATATCCAAGCAAGGCATGACTAGCTGTATCCTCATAGCCAAGTAAGAAATGATGTGAATTCTGAGACAGTCTAGCTAGTTGACTAGACGTGTCCTCTAGACTAAAAGAATAGCCCAAAGCCTCTTGGTTAATTTCACAAATGGCTTTCACATCAGTTTCTCTTAAATCTCTTAGCATCTCATTCCTCCTCAAAAGAAATCTCTGGCAACCGAGCAAGAATATCTTCTCGCTTAATCGCCCCTTGGCGTAAGATTTTCACCTTGTCTCCCGACAAGTCCAAAATAGTTGAATCCTGTCCAGTTAGAAAAGCATCGTCTTCCAGACCCAGAACCTCTTGGTCAAAATCCTTCAGAATTTGTTCAAAGGTTACTCCACTTGCCTGACCTGAAATATTGGCAGACGGTCCAATCAGGGGACCTGTCTCTCGAATCAAATCTAGTGTAATGGGATGACTCGGCATCCGAAATCCAACAGTTGCAAGGTCAGAATTGACCCAATAGGGAACTCGGTCATTGGCCTCGAGAACGATGGTCAAGGGACCTGGTAAAAAGGTCTCTACAAGTTTTTGTAGATAAGTTGGCTGATTCTTTGAAAAGTGTAAGATATCCTCTAAAGAGGCAATATTGAGATTGAGTGCCTTGTCTCTGGGACGACGTTTAATCTGGTATACATGATTAACTGCTTTTTCGTCTAGCGCCTTAGCAAAGAGACCGTAAACTGTCTCTGTAGGTAGAACGACAGCTCCACCATTTTCCAACTCTTGCCTAATCCTGTCCATCATCAACCACAACCATCCTATCTTGACCAAATTGATCCTTAAGCGTTCTTACACGTTTTTCAGGAAGATGCTTCCTAAAAAGTTCGGGAACACTTTGACCTTGCTTGTATCCAATTTCAAGGTAAATCTTACCACCATCTTTGAGATAGTCTTTTGCATCTTCCGCAATTCTACGATAAATAGCTAGGCCATCCTCATCTGCAAAGAGAGCTAGATGAGGCTCCGAATTCAAAACATTCAAGCCAACCTCTGACTCATCTTCACGAGAGATATAGGGTGGATTGGAAACAATTATATCATATTTTTCAGAAATTTCTGTAAAACAGTCAGATTTTTTTAAAAATATTTGAAGATTTTGATTTTTAGCATTTTCGTTAGCTACATCTAAAGCATCTTGAGAAATATCTGATGCTGTCACTGACCAAGCTGGTCTGTTTTTTGCTAATGCAAGGGCTATGTCTCCACTTCCTGTTCCAATATCCAGAACTGAAAGATTCGTCTCAGGATTTTCAGCTAGAATAAGCTCCACTAACTCCTCTGTCTCTGGACGGGGAATCAAAACCCGCTCATCCACTTTTAGCTGCATTCCATAAAAATCTGCCCTACCTATAATATACTGGGCTGGTTTATGAGCTGCTAACTGTTGGAAAATTCCTTTTACAAATACTTCTTCCTCTTCCGTCACTTCCTGCTGGAGGGCAAAAACGAAGTCTGTAAAAGATAGATTTTTCAGGCTACGATAGACAAAAGAGAGGCTTTCAGCTTCCTCTCCTTGTCTTATCAACTCTTCTTCAAAATCTGAAAATAATTGAGCTAATTTCATTATTTGTTTAATTCTTCTAATTTTTGTGTTTGGTCATAGAGCACCAAGGCATCCACAACTTCATCTAGTTTACCAGACAAAATGGTATCTAGTTTTTGGAGAGTCAAGCCGATACGGTGGTCTGTGACACGGTTTTGTGGGAAGTTATAAGTACGAATCCGTTCTGAACGGTCACCAGTACCGATTGTTGACTTACGCTCAGCGTCTTGTTCATCTTGTGCAATCTGAGCAAAGTGGTCAGCAACACGCGCGCGGATAATCTTCATAGCCTTCTCACGGTTCTTCTGCTGGGTACGTTCTTCCTGCATCTCAACCTTGATATTGGTTGGCAAGTGAACGATACGAACGGCAGTCGCAACCTTATTGACGTTCTGTCCACCAGCACCAGATGCGTGGTAGATATCAACACGAAGGTCTTTTGGATCAATATCGTATTCTACTTCTTCGACTTCTGGCATGACAAGAACTGTCGCTGTCGAAGTATGAACACGACCTTGGCTTTCTGTCACAGGAACACGTTGCACACGGTGGGCACCTGATTCGTACTTAAGCTTAGAGTATACAGACTGACCAGAAACCATGGCAACCACTTCTTTGAAACCACCGACGCCATTTATAGAGGCTTCCATGACTTCAAAACGCCAACCTTGGGCTTCCGCATACTTTTGGTACATGGTTAGAAGGTCTCCAGCGAAAAGTGCTGCTTCGTCTCCACCAGCTGCTCCACGGATTTCAAGGATGATGTTCTTGTCATCGTTTGGATCTTTAGGAAGGAGCAAAATTTTTAGTTTTTCTTCGTATTCTTCTTTTTCAGCCTTGGCGTCTTTGAGCTCTTGCTTGGCCATTTCTTCCAAGTCCGCATCTCCGCTTGATTCCTTAATCATCTCTTCGGCATCGACGATGTTTTGAAGGACTTGTTTGTACTCACGGTAGGCTGTTACCGTGTCACGAGTTGAAGCCTCTTCTTTTGAAAGTTCCATGAAACGCTTGGTGTCTGAAACGACATCAGGGTCACTCAGCAATTCTCCTAATTCTTCATAACGGTCTTCTACAGCTTGTAGTTGATCATAGATGTTCATTTTTCTTCATTCTCCTTATTGATTTCAGGGGCAAAATAATGTTTACGGCAAACCGAGATATAGGTTTCATTACCACCAATCTGGATCTGTTCTCCATCGTAAACAGGCAGTCCATCCTGTGTTCGCAAAACCATAGTCGCCTTTTTCTTACAATACTGGCAGATGGTTTTAATCTCATCGATTTTATCTGCTAAAAGCAAGAGATATTTGGAACCTTCGAACAATTCATTGCGAAAGTCATTTTTCAAACCAAAAGCCATGACGGGTATGTCTAACTCGTCCACAACGCGAGCTAGGTCGTAAACATGGTGACGCTTGAGAAACTGGGCTTCATCTACCAAAACACAGTAAGGTTTTTCTGGTAGGTCTCGGATATAGCCAAAGATATCCGTTGTTTCCTCAATCGCAAGGGCAGGGCGTTTCATACCGATTCGACTCGATACATAGCCAACACCGTCACGTGTATCCAGAGCCGAGGTCATAATGACAACACCTTTTCCTTGCTCCTCATAGTTATAGGCCACCTTGAGAATCTCAATCGTCTTACCAGAGTTCATGGTCCCATAACGATAATACAACTGTGCCATGTTTCTTGCTTCACGTCCATTTCTAAATTTTTGCTACATTCTAGTATATCATAATTTTCTTAAGCTTTAAACGGCAAAATGTGGTAAAATAGAAGAAATCAAAAACTAGTGGAGGAAGCTATTATGCCATTTGTACGCATCGATTTATTTGAAGGACGCACGCTCGAGCAAAAGAAAGCTCTTGCTAAGGAAGTAACGGAAGCGGTTGTCCGCAACACTGGAGCCCCTCAATCTGCTGTCCATGTCATCATCAACGACATGCCAGAAGGAACTTATTTCCCACAAGGGGAAATGCGCACCAAATAAGCTAGCTTAAGCAGAATTGCTTAGGCTTTTTCAATCTCCAAGTAGCATCCATTGAAGAAATAGTCTAAATTTGTTACAATTTGAAAAGAGACTTGGAAAATTTCCAAGAAAAGAGCTATTCATTAAAGGAAATATTATGATTACACGTGAATTTGATACCATCGCTGCTATCTCGACTCCACTAGGTGAAGGAGCCATTGGTATTGTCCGCTTGAGCGGAACAGACAGTTTTGCAATTGCGCAAAAGATTTTTAAAGGAAAAGACTTGAATCAGGTTGCTAGCCACACTCTTAACTACGGTCACATTGTTGACCCTCTTACTGGTAAGGTCATGGACGAGGTTATGGTTGGAGCTATGAAGTCTCCAAAGACCTTTACTCGTGAGGATATTATCGAGATTAACACCCACGGTGGGATTGCGGTGACCAATGAGATTCTCCAGCTGGCTATCCGTGAAGGAGCTCGGTTGGCAGAACCTGGTGAATTTACCAAACGTGCCTTTCTAAATGGTCGTGTAGATTTGACACAGGCTGAAGCGGTAATGGACATCATCCGTGCTAAGACAGACAAGGCCATGAACATTGCGGTCAAACAACTTGATGGTTCCCTTTCTGACCTGATTAACAATACCCGTCAAGAAATCCTCAATATACTTGCCCAAGTTGAGGTCAATATCGACTATCCTGAGTATGACGATGTTGAAGAAGCGACTACTGCTGTTGTCTGTGAAAAAACTATGGAGTTTGAGCAATTGCTAACCAATCTTCTTCGAACAGCCCGCCGCGGTAAAATCCTTCGTGAAGGAATTTCCACAGCCATCATCGGACGCCCCAACGTTGGGAAATCTAGCCTGCTCAACAACCTCTTACGTGAGGACAAGGCTATCGTCACAGATATTGCTGGTACGACACGTGATGTCATTGAAGAGTACGTCAACATCAACGGTGTCCCTCTCAAACTGATTGATACAGCTGGAATTCGTGAAACAGATGACATTGTAGAACAAATCGGTGTCGAGCGCTCCAAAAAAGCCCTCAAGGAAGCTGACTTGGTACTACTTGTATTAAATGCCAGTGAACCACTGACTGCCCAAGATCGCCAACTCTTAGAAATCAGCCAAGAAACCAACCGTATTATTCTACTTAATAAAACAGACCTGCCTGAAGCAATTGAAACTTCAGAACTTCCTAAAGATATCATCCGTATTTCAGTTCTTAAAAATCAAAACATCGATAAGATTGAAGAGAGAATCAACAACCTCTTCTTTGAAAATGCTGGTTTGGTTGAGCAAGATGCTACTTACTTGTCTAACGCCCGTCACATTTCCTTGATTGAAAAAGCAGTCGAAAGCTTACAGGCTGTTAATGAAGGGCTGGAACTAGGTATGCCAGTTGACTTGCTTCAAGTTGACTTGACTCGTACTTGGGAAATCCTCGGAGAAATCACAGGTGATGCTGCTCCAGATGAACTCATTACCCAACTCTTTAGCCAATTCTGTTTAGGAAAATAAGAAAAATCCATGATCCTTCTTGCGGTCATGGATTTTATTGTCTTATTAGTAATCTGGTCTTAAGACACCTGTTACAGTTGCCTTAGTTGCTTCGTAGTCGCCATCTACAACAACCTTGATAATGCGTTTGGCATCTTCTTCTGGTGCTGGAACAAGAGGTAAGCGAGTTGGTCCAGCTTCAAATCCCATATAGTTCAGAACTGCCTTAACAGGAGCAGGACTTGGATAAGAGAAGAGGGCATTGACCTTAGGAATGAATTGACGCTGAATAGCTGCCGCTTTCTTCATATCGCTTTCCGCAATGGCAGTAAACATCTCATGCATCTCATCCCCATTTGTATGGGAGGCAACAGAAATAACCCCGTCCGCACCAAGGTTCATGGCATGGAAAGCATCTCCGTCCTCACCAGTATAGACCAAGAACTCTTCTGGCTTGTGCTCAATCAAGTAAGCCATATTAGCCAAGCTGGTACATTCTTTGACACCAATAATATTTGGATGATCAGCCAAACGAAGCATGGTTTCTGGAGTCAATTCGACAACCACACGCCCCGGAATGTTATAGATAATAATTGGTAGGTCAGAAGCGTCTGCAATCGCCTTAAAGTGCTGATACATTCCTTCTTGAGAAGGTTTGTTGTAGTAAGGTACGATAGCAAGTCCAGCTGCGAAACCACCAAATTCTGCTACTTCTTTGACAAATTCGATTGAGTCTCGTGTATCATTAGTACCTACACCCGCAATCAAAGGAACACGTCCATTGACAATCTTTTGTACAGCCGCAAAGAGTTCTAACTCCTCGTCGTGGGTTAAAGTTGGACTCTCAGCAGTCGTCCCTGCAAGAAGAATGCCGTCTGTGTGATGGGCCAACAAATGCTCAATCAAGGCTGGAATGGCATCAAAGTTGATAGAACCATCCTCGTGGAAAGGGGTAATGAAGGCCGTGATGATTTTACACTCTTTTAAATCTTGATAAGACATGAAAACACCTCTCTATTTCAAAGAAGGAGTTCATCTGAACTCCTAAACGATATGACTATTTTAATTCAAATTTCAATTCAGCTGTTGGACGAACCAAGCCACGTTCGTGCAAAGTTTCAGCAATCTGAACTGAGTTCCAAGCAGCACCTTTGAGAAGGTTATCTGAAACAACCCACATATGGATTCCTTTTTCAGCATCCAAGTCTTTACGGATACGACCAACAAAGGTATCACGTGAGCCTACTGCATTGATGGCTTGCGGATAGATTTGATGAGCTACATCATCTTCAAGAACAGCACCTGGGAAGGCTGCGATAGCTGCTTTCACTTCTTCAATTGGAGCCACTTCTTTTGTTTCGATGTAAACAGACTCAGAGTGAGCTGACAAGACTGGAATGCGCACACATGTTGCAGACACTGCGATGCTATCATCTTCCATGATTTTCTTAGTTTCCTTGGTCATCTTCATCTCTTCGTAAGTGTAATCATTGTCAGTGAAGACATCGATTTGTGGAAGAGCGTTAAAGGCGATAGGATAATGTTTCTTGTCACCGCCTGAAGGTAAGATTTCCGCATGCAAATCACGTGGTTTCACTCCATCATTCAAGACTTCACGAAGTTCACGTTGTGTCTCAAGAATTGCTCCCATACCAGCACCTGAAACTGCTTGGTAAGTTGAAACAATGATACGGTCCAAGCCCCATTTTTGGCGAACTGGCTCAAGAGCCACCATCATTTGGATTGTTGAACAGTTAGGGCAGGCAATGATCCCGTTGTGGGCATCAAGTGCATGAGCATTGACCTCTGGAACAACCAAAGGAACGTCTGGATTTTGACGGAAGTAAGATGTATTATCTACTACTACCGCTCCAGCTTTAACTGCGTATGGTGCATATTTAGCTGATGTAGAACCACCTGCTGAAAAGAGAGCAATATCAACTCCTTCAAATGCTGTTTCAGTCGTTTCTTCAATCGTAATATCTTGATCTTTAAATTTCAAAGTCTTGCCTGCTGAACGTGCAGAAGCAAGTAAACGAATTTTATCGATTGGAAGTGTTGATTCTTCCAACATTTTTATCATCTGAGCACCGACAGCACCTGTCGCGCCGACTACAGCAACTGTATATCCCATAAATAACCTCTTTCGGAATTTTCTAAAAATTTCTATAATAGATGTATTATACTACTTTTTCCATGAATTGCAAAGCTTTTTCATCATTTTTTGGAAAATAAAAATCCCCAGTCGCTAGACTAGGGACTAAGAGGCATCTTCATGTGATGAGCAGGTTCACACAACTCATCAAGGTCCGCTCCTGCGTTATGACCTCCTTATGCTCAATAGTAGTCCGAAGACTACCTATCGACTCATCGCATCTACTATTCTACTAAAGAGAATGACTTTTGTCAACAGACGAAACTCTTTATACTCTTCGAAAATCTCTTCAAACCACGTCAACGTCGCCTTACCGTATGTATGGTTACTGACTTCGTCAGTTTCATCTACAACCTCAAAAACATGTTTTGAGCTGACTTCGTCAGTCTTATCTACAACCTCAAAACAGTGTTTTGAGCAACCTGCTACTAGCTTCCTAGTTTGCTCTTTGATTTTCATTGAGTATTAGTTTTATTTACACAGGTGCATAAGAAACATCTTTGAAAAAATTGGGGCAGACATAACAAAAACCCTTGTAAATCAAGGGCTTCTCTGTCTATTTCATGCTAATTGCCGGGATTGAACCGGCGACCTCATCCTTACCATGGATGCGCTCTGCCAACTGAGCTAAATCAGCTTACTTGAAAAGTATACTATAATCAGAAAAGCTTGTCAAGTTTCCTTAGACATTTTCCATAAGAAAAAGCCAGGTAAAGGCTACCTAGCTTGTCCTGTTCTATTTGCTTAAATCGATTCGACGACCAATTTTACCGATAATAATCGCTCCAATAATCAATGAGGCAAATTCACCAATTCCTGTTGTAAACCAAGTAAGGAAGAATGGTAATTCTGCTACAATATTTAACTCTGCAGCGATAGTAAACATGGAAATTGAAAAGAGGATTGAAAAGAAGAAATGATCTTTTCGAATCAATCCGTTAAAGAGGTAATCCTTGCTGTATTTTGCAAAAAGCCAAACACCTAGACTGAGGAATACTAAGGTTGATCCGCCACCAACAAAGACATCTAGCAGTCCGAAGCTAAAGAAATTAGCAATCATACAACCGATAGTAACTCCGATGATGTACTTGGGATTGTAAAAAGCCATAAAGTTCATCATTTCTGAAATACGGAACTGATAAGCACCATAGCTAATGGCATTTAGAGGCGGTGTGACAGTCAAAACGACATAGATAGCAGCGACGATTGCAATATCTGCAACATCACGAATAGTTAATTTTTTCATCTTTTCTCCTTTGGCGGTTACCCGCGTGTAATATGCTTGGTGAAAGAAGCTAAGCACCAAGGGTTGCTTTATTCAACCTTACTAGTATAGCACAATAGCCTGCTTTATGCTATACTTAAAGCATGAAAAAACCTATTCAAAAATTTTTTAACAATGAAATCTTAGCCTATCTCTTTTTTGGCCTTGTAACAACTCTAGTTTCGATTCTCTCACGACTAGTCATTTATCAACTAAGTCATCAGGAACTCCTTGCTACTGCCTTAGCAAATATTATTGGTATCTTATTTGCCTTTATCACAAATGATACGATTGTATTTAAGCAAGCAAGGAAGAGTCGACTTATCCGTTTAGTGAAATTTTTTCTTGCCCGCCTTTCCACTTTTCTGTTAGACTTGCTCCTTACTTTTCTATTTGTAACCCAGTTTCCTCATATTATAGGACAATTTGTAAACGAAAATCTTGATAAGATAAATGCAATAGAAACGATAATTGCACAATTATTGATAATTATTCTTAATTACATTTTAAGCAAGGTCTATGTTTTTAACAAATAAAACTTCTGAGCATATATCTTGCAAGCTTTTCTTAATTAATATATAATAAATAGTAAAAATTTTTGAAAGGATATTATGAAAATGTTAAAGGATCTTAAAGCATTTTTGCTTCGTGGTAATGTTGTTGACCTTGCTGTCGGTGTGATCATTGCCTCTGCTTTTGGTGCTATCGTTACTTCATTTGTTAATGATATCATCACTCCACTTCTATTGAACCCTGCTTTGAAAGCTGCGAAAGTACAAAATATCGCTGAGCTTGCATGGAATGGTGTTACATATGGTAAATTCTTAAGTGCTGTTATCAACTTCCTTGTAGTTGGTACTGTGCTATTCTTTGTGATTAAAGCAATGGAAAAAGCTCAAAGCCTTACTAAAAAAGAAGAAGTTGTTGAAGAGGAAGCACCAGCTGCACCAACTGAATTGGAAGTACTTCAAGAAATCAAAGCTCTTCTCGAGAAAAAATAATCGATTAAAAGGATCTAGCGCAAAGCTAAATCCTTTTTCTTTACTCTTTTGGTAACTTACCTGCTTTCTCAAGCATTTTCTTGATAAGATAAGGCATCTTAACATTTTCCCGACCTTTTTTCTCAATCAGTTTTTTCACAAATTCTGGCATTTGTAAATCTTGAGATTCGGCCAAGATATTTTTCGTCTCATCTGAAGGAACTAATTCATCAAAGGTTTCTTCTTCTGGGAGAAATTCCTTAAACTCTTGATCTTCATTAGCTCTGACTGTATTAACCAAGGCATCAATCAAACGAGAATCCGTATTTGGCATTGGTGGTCGATGGTAGTTCACACCCAATTCTTGACACAAGTCATAACATTCCACATCGTTGTCAAACAAGACTTCAATATGCTCACTAATGAAGCTGATAGGAACAAAAATATAATGGTCTGGATGTTCTGTCTGTTCTCTGAGATACTCCAAAACATCTGGTTTAATCCATGGAATCCCGATATCACTCTCACTTTGCCAAGTGTTAGTATATTGCTCTGAACTCAAGCCTAGTTTTTCAGCGACTAGCTTGCTATTTTCAAAAATTTGATCTATATAAGGATCACCAAAATCCAAGGCAAAAATGGGCACACTGTGGGCTGAAAAGATGACTTTAAAGCTATCCTGCTTTACTTCATCTTTTAAAATCTTAGCAATTTCATCTGCCCAATAGTTTAAGAGCGCTTCTTCCTGATACCAGTCCTTAATGACCAAAAATTGAATTTGCTTGCTTTCTAAAAATTTCTCATAACCCATGACAGAGTAAAAAGAATAATGAGGCTCCAAAATCAAGCAAATACACTGCTCGATTCCGTCTGCTTCCATCTGACCTATCACATCTGGAATAAAGGGTCTAGAAAACTTATTAGCAAAATAAACACTATACTCATTCCCCAGCCTAGCTTCTACCAAGGCAACCTCTTCACGGGTAATTTTTTGCAGAGGTGTGCCTCCAATTAGTACATAATTATCATAGAGAGTTTGAATCTCATGGTCTTGAGGTCTCACTCCACGACGAATATTTGTGAAAAAATCAGCCACACCTTCAAAGGTAATCTCTTCTGGCGAACCGAATGTCATCATTAAAATTGCTTTTTTCATAACTGCTTCCTTGTGATGTTTTTATCAAGTTTATTTTATCATTTATCCATTAATAAGTAAACGCCAACATAGCGAATTTCCCTAACTTCTGTCTTTTGTTTTTCTCTCTTTTCTATGATACAATGGAAAAAATGAATTCAAAAGGAGTTTTTTATGACTTACCCCAATCTCTTGGACCGCTTCTTAACCTACGTTAAGGTCAACACGCGCTCTGATGAACACTCTACTACTACTCCAAGTACGCAGAGTCAGGTTGACTTCGCAACCAATGTTCTTATCCCTGAAATGAAACGTGTTGGACTACAAAACGTCTACTACCTTCCAAATGGTTTTGCGATTGGTACCTTGCCAGCCAATGATCCATCTTTAACACGTAAAATTGGCTTCATCTCCCACATGGATACTGCTGATTTTAATGCCGAAGGAGTCAATCCTCAGGTAATTGAAAACTACGATGGTGGTGTGATTGAACTTGGAAATTCTGGTTTCAAACTCGATCCAGCTGACTTTAAGAGTCTTGAGAAATATCCAGGACAAACGCTCATCACAACAGATGGAACAACCTTACTAGGTGCTGATGACAAGTCAGGGATTGCTGAAATTATGACTGCCATTGAATATCTGACTGCCCATCCTGAAATCAAACACTGTGAGATTCGTGTTGGTTTTGGTCCAGATGAAGAAATCGGTGTTGGTGCTAATAAATTTGATGCAGAAGATTTTGATGTGGATTTTGCCTACACAGTTGATGGTGGCCCACTAGGTGAACTTCAGTACGAGACCTTCTCAGCAGCTGGGGCTGAATTGCATTTCCAAGGCCGTAATGTCCACCCTGGTACTGCCAAAGGGCAAATGGTCAACGCCCTTCAGCTAGCAATTGATTTTCATAATCAACTTCCAGAGAATGACCGACCTGAGTTAACGGATGGTTACCAAGGTTTCTATCATCTTATGGATGTATCTGGAAGCGTTGAGGAGGCGCGTGCAAGCTACATCATTCGTGATTTTGAAAAAGATGCCTTTGAAGCGCGTAAATCAGCTATGCAGTCTATCGCTGATAAGATGAATCAAGAACTTGGTAGCGACCGTGTCACCCTAAACTTGACAGACCAGTACTACAATATGAAAGAAGTCATTGAAAAAGATATGACTCCAATTACCATTGCTAAAGCCGTTATGGAAGATTTGGGTATCACTCCTATAATCGAACCAATCCGTGGAGGGACAGACGGCTCTAAGATTTCCTTTATGGGAATCCCAACCCCTAATATCTTTGCTGGTTGCGAGAACATGCATGGACGTTTTGAATACGTCAGCCTTCAGACTATGGAACGTGCAGTTGATACTATCATTGGTATCGTCGCTTATAAATAATTGATAAAAAACCGAGCATATCCAACTACGGAAATGCTCGGTTTTAGTATTTTATACTCTTCGAAAATCTCTTCAAATCATGTCAACATCGCCTTGCTGTACTCAAGTACAGCCTGCGGCTAGTTTCCTAGTTTGCTCTTTGATTTT
>CAUQGR010000040.1:0-14892 GCA_963517545.1 uncultured Streptococcus sp.
GTGCAGCATCCAGAGCAGTCACGGTATGAATCTGGGCTTCAGGATTGGCCAAACCAATATCTTCATAAGCGATAACGGTCAAGCGACGAGCGAGGCTAGGCAAATCACCAGCTTCAATCAAGCGAGCAGCATAGTGAAGACTGGCATCAACATCTGAGCCACGGATGGATTTTTGCAGAGCTGAGAGTACGTCGTAATGTCCATCCCCATCCTTATCCATAGTGATGTAGCTCCGCTGCAGGCTATTTTCCATGATGTCTAGAGTGATATGGCGGATGCCCTCGTCATTCTCAGGGGTAGAAAGAACAGCCAAGTCCAGTGAGTTGAAAGCAGAGCGAAGGTCTCCGTTTGTAGAGGTCGCGATGAAATTCAGAGCATCCTCATCTAGTTCTACTGGAAAATCAAAACCACGCTCAGAGTTACTTAGAGCTATCTGCAGGGCCTCTTTGACGTCTTGGTTAGACAGAGGTTCCAACTCAAAAATCTGAACGCGACTGCGAATGGCAGGAGTGACAGAAAAGAAAGGATTTTCAGTCGTAGCCCCAATCATGATGACCAGTCCACTTTCTAAGAGAGGCAAGAGGAAGTCTTGCTTGGTTTTATCTAGTCTATGAATCTCGTCTAGCAATAGGACGAGACCACCAGAAAATTTAGCCTCTTCAGCGATTTCTTGCAGTCGCTTTTTACTATCAACTGTCGCATTGAAAGTTCGAAAGGCATACTTGGTCGTTCCAGCGATGGCAGAGGCAATACTGGTCTTGCCGATGCCCGGAGGTCCGTAGAGAATCATGGAAGACAGACGGTTGGCTTCCACCATGCGACGAATGATTTTTCCAGGCCCGACCAGATGTTCCTGACCAATGACTTGATCGATGGTTTTAGGGCGCATGCGAAGCGCGAGATTGTCTGGCATAGCAGTCCTTTCTAACGTGGATTTTCTGATGTATATGTGGTAAGATGGTAGTATCTATTTTAGCATATTTCCGAGCAATCGGGGCGATTACAGAGTCGCATAGAAAGAGGACAAAATGGCAACATATGGATTTTTAGATGTTTTAGAGGAAGAGTTGGAGAAGAACTTTCCCTTTGACTTTGAGATTAGTTGGGACAAGCGTAACCACGCGGTTGAAGTGAGTTTTCTATTGGAAGCGCAAAACGCTGCAGGTGTGGAGATGGTGGATGAAGACGGAGAGGTTTCGTCAGATGACATTCTCTTTGAAGAAGCAGTGCTTTTTTACAATCCTGCCAAATCAACAGTCAATGAGGAAGACTATTTGACTGTCATCCCTTACCTGCCTAAAAAAGGATTTTCTCGTGAATTTTTAGCTTATTTTGCGCTATTCCTTAAAGATACTGCCGAGGTTGGACTAGATGCCCTCATGGACTTTTTGGAAGACCCAGAAGCAGAAGAATTTGTCATGGAATGGAACCAAGAAGTCTTTGAAGAAGGAAAAGTTGGCTTGGAAGAGGGAGAGTTTTATCCTTATCCGAGATACTAGGAGTTTGGAGAAGGTAGTATGAAAAAATTTGGGACGTATTTGGTTTATGTGTTAGCTTTTGCCTTTATTATGCTAGCTTTTGCTTGTGGCACTATCGCATTTGCAGAGTTGGGGTATTCCGCAGTTTTAGCCTTTATTTTTGGTTATGCCTTCGCTCTTCTAAGCATGTATTTAATCTTTATTCTTCATGAGCTGGGTCATGCTTTTTGTGGCTACTTGACAGGCTATCGGCTGGTGGCTTTTGGATTAGGACATTTTCTTTTGACCAAAAAGTCAGGCAGGTTTCATCTTAGTCGAACAGCCGTTCTGAAAAATGTTGGTGCTCAGTATATTGGATTAAAAGAGGACGAAAGTGATCAAAGAATCATTCTGATGCTTTCAGGAGGTTTGCTGGTTCATCTCAGCTTGATATTATTGGCGATATTGTTTGGATTTTTGACAAAAAGCTGGTATTTTGCTGGTACTTGGATTTTTCTTAATTTGTCTTTCTTTCTAAACAACACTTTGCCAGTCGGCATCACCGATGGAGCAAAAATATGGGAATTGCGACAACACCCTGAAAATACCAAATACGCCTACATGGTGTTGAGGCATTCTGCCCAGACCCTGCTAGCTCCTCAAGGATATGATTTGAAAGATTTTATCATGCCTGTTGATGAGGATGCGAGAGGGAGTTTTGCAGAAAGTATTCAAACTCTTGAGGGAGTGGTTTTCATATTGGATGGTCATTTAGAGACAGCTAAAAAGCTATTTCAATCTTTACTAGAGAGAACAGAACACTCGCTGTCTGAAACTTTTTGCCAACTATGCCTTCTTCAAATCGCCTTGCTAGAAGGTGATGATGAGAAAGCGGAGGAATATGCAAGTATTCGAAGCGTTAAATCCTTTTTATCTCTAAAAATGGCAGATGTGCAGAGCATTCAAGCCTGGTATCAATTTAAGGTAAGGAACGACATGGCTCAAACTCGCAAGGCTATGAAGATTGCTAGACAGAAAATGAATAGCAGCCGAATGCTACGGGACGAGAAACGCTATTATGAAAACTGGTTAGCAGAGCTGGAAAAGGCATTAGCCGAAGGAGTCTAATATGGGAATAGAAATTTCTGATTTTACAGGCTGTAAGATTGCTTTGTTTTGTGGGGATAAGCTTTTGACTATCTTACGCGATGATAAGGCAAGCATTCCCTGGCCCAATATGTGGGAACTTCCAGGCGGTGGACGTGAAGGTGATGAAAGTCCTTTTGAGTGCGTGGCGCGTGAAGTTTTTGAGGAACTGGGAATTCATCTGACTGAGGATTGTCTGCTTTGGAGTAAGGTTTATCCAAGTATGCTTTTTGCGGATAAACAATCTGTATTTCTAGTCGGTCAGTTGACACAGGACCAGTTTGACAGTATCGTATTTGGAGATGAAGGTCAGGGCTATCAGTTGATGAATGTTGAGGAGTTTCTTAGTTTCAGTCAAGTTGTACCTCAGTTGCAGAATAGAGTGAGAGATTATTTGGAGGAAGTTCGATAAATGGCGAAGCGTAGCAAAAATATCAATATGTTTCTCATGGATGGTGAAGTGACTGGAAAAATCAAATGTACTTTGTCAAATTGGACGGGAGTGATTTACAAAATACCTCGTATTCAGTTGGGAGATTTGAAGTCGCGTGATGAAATGAAACAAAGTGGTATTTATTTCTTATTTGGTCGAGATGAAGATAAACAGAAAGATGTGACCTATATTGGTCAGGCGACAACTCGGAAAAATGGTGAAGGGGTATTGTTGCGAATTCAAGAGCATACTCGTGATACTCATGCTGATTATTTTAATGATGTCATAATTCTAACAACTCAAAATAATTCTTTCGGTCCAACAGAAATTAGCTATTTGGAAAATAAATTTACTCAACTTGCTAAAGAAGCTGGTCGCTACATTGTGAAAAATGGCAATGATCCAAATCCTGGTAATGTAACTGAGGAAAAGGAATCTGAACTGGATGAAATTGTTGAAAATACGCTAATGATTATCGGCACTTTAGGCTATCGTGTTTTTGTTCCAATGACAAAGAAAGTTAGTCAAGATCTGACTGATAATCATTCAACTTATCTTTATTTAAAGCGTAAAACTAAGAAATCTAACAAAGTAATAGAAGCAACTTGTGAACGGACAACTGAAGGTTTTGTTGTTTTAGAAGGAAGTCAAGTAGAAATAAAGGATTCTCCATACCTTTCAGCAAGTTTAAAAGAAATGCGTCAGAATTTAATAGCTTCTCGGGTCATTCAAGATGGAGTGTTAAAAGAAAAACAACTCTTTTCTAGCCCTTCTTATGCAGCGGCTTTTTTGCTGGGTATGCAAACGAACGGTCGAACTGATTGGAAAGATCAGGATGGAAGAACTTTAAAAGAATTAGAAGAATTAATAGATTGATAAGGAAAAAATTTATGGAAACATGGCAAGAGTTAAAAGTTACAGTGAAGCGTGAGGGAGAGGAATTGGTTTCCAATCTCTTGATTGAGCTGGGAGCGCAAGGCGTTGCGATCGAAGACAGTATGGACTATGTGGGAAATGTTGACCGCTTCGGCGAGATTTTCCCAGAGGTTGAGCAGCAAGAAGAAATCATAGTGACAGCCTACTATCCTGAAACAGTTGATGTAGCAGTGGTTGAAGCAGACTTGCAGGCTCGCCTAGCAGAATTGACAGATTTTATGGATTTGGGAGAGGTCAAAATGGGGACGACTGCCTTGGCTGAGGAAGATTGGGCAGACAACTGGAAGAAATACTATGAGCCAGCTCGTATCACTCATGATTTGACTATCGTGCCGTCGTGGACAGACTATGAGGCGACTGCGGGAGAAAAGATTATCAAGCTAGATCCTGGTATGGCTTTCGGGACAGGAACCCACCCAACTACCAAGATGAGCCTCTTTGCTTTGGAGCAGGTTCTTCGTGGTGGCGAAACTGTGCTGGATGTGGGGACTGGTTCAGGGGTTCTCTCTATTGCCAGCTCGCTACTTGGTGCCAAGGAAATCTTTGCCTACGACCTGGATGATGTAGCAATTCGAGTTGCTCAGGAAAATATTGAGCTAAACCCTGGTATGGAAAACATCCATGTAGCAGCAGGAGACTTGCTTAAGGGAGTTGAGATTGAGGCAGATGTGATTGTAGCTAATATCTTGGCGGATATCCTCGTTCATCTGACGGATGATGCTTATCGCTTGGTCAAGGATGAAGGCTACCTCATCATGAGTGGAATTATTAAGGACAAGTGGGACATGGTGCGCGAGTCGGCTGAGTCAGCTGGATTTTTCCTCGAAACTCACATGGTTCAAGGGGAATGGAATGCCTGTGTCTTTAAGAAAACCAAGGATATTTCCGGTGTGATTGGAGGCTAGCATGCAACAGTATTTTGTCAAAGGCAGTGCAGTCTCTCCTGTCACTATCGAGGACAAGGAGACCAGCAAGCATATGTTTCAGGTCATGCGCCTGAAAGAAGATGATGAGGTTACCTTAGTCTTTGATGATGGGATTAAGCGATTGGCGCGCGTGCTGGATGTGGAAGCTCGTCAGTTTGAATTGGTAGAAGAACTAGCTGACAATGTGGAACTGCCAGTCCAGGTGACCATCGCATCTGGCTTTCCCAAGGGGGACAAGCTGGAGTTCATCGCTCAAAAAGTAACCGAACTGGGTGCTAGCCAAATCTGGGCCTTTCCTGCCGACTGGTCGGTTGCCAAGTGGGATGGCAAGAAATTGGGCAAAAAGGTTGAAAAACTAGAAAAAATCGCCCTTGGAGCAGCAGAACAAAGCAAGCGTAATGTTGTTCCAAGTATCCAGCTTTTTGAGAAAAAAGCAGACTTTCTAGCCCAACTTGACCAACTTGACCAATTTGACCGTATCATAGTAGCCTATGAAGAGTCGGCCAAAGAAGGAGAAGCCGCTGCGCTCTTACAAGCGGTCACTGGTCTTGAAACAGGAGCTAAACTGCTCTTTATCTTTGGTCCAGAAGGTGGTCTGTCACCTGCAGAAATTGAGAGTTTTGAAGCTAAGGGAGCAGTCTTGGCAGGTCTTGGTCCTCGTATTTTACGAGCAGAAACAGCACCACTTTACGCTTTATCAGCCCTTAGTGTTTTATTAGAATTAGAGAAATAAGAGGAAGAAAATGGAACAAAAACACCGTTCAGAATTTCCAGAGAAGGAACTTTGGGATTTAACAGCCCTATACCAAGACCGTGAGGATTTCTTGCGTGCAATCGAGAAGGCTCGCGAAGACATCAATCAATTTAGCCGTGACTACAAGGGTAATCTTCATACTTTTGAGGATTTCGAGAAGGCCTTTGCGGAATTGGAACAAATCTACATTCAGATGAGCCATATTGGTAACTATGGTTTTATGCCTCAGACGACAGACTATAGCAATGACGAATTTGCCAACATTGCCCAAGCTGGGATGGAATTCGAAACAGATGCCAGTGTAGCCTTGACCTTCTTTGACGATGCCTTGGTGGAAGCTGATGAGGAAGTCTTGGACCGTTTGGGTAAATTGCCACATTTAACAGCTGCCATTCGTCAGGCCAAAATCAAAAAAGCCCACTATCTAGGGGCTGATGTGGAGAAGGCTTTGACCCATCTGGGTGAAGTTTTCTACAGTCCACAGGACATTTATACTAAGATGCGAGCTGGGGATTTTGAAATGGCTGACTTTGAAGCCCATGGCAAGACCTACAAAAACAGCTTTGTGACCTATGAAAATTTCTACCAAAATCATGAGGACGCTGAGGTTCGTGAGAAATCTTTCCGTTCCTTCTCAGAAGGACTTCGTAAGCACCAGAATACGGCTGCTGCAGCCTATCTAGCTCAGGTTAAGTCTGAAAAACTCTTGGCTGATATGAAGGGATATGACTCTGTCTTTGATTATCTTCTAGCTGAGCAGGAAGTGGACCGTGCTATGTTTGATCGTCAGATTGACCTCATCATGAAGGATTTTGCGCCAGTTGCTCAGAGATACCTCAAGCATGTTGCTAAGGTGAATGGTCTTGAAAAGATGACCTTTGCAGACTGGAAATTGGATTTGGACAGCGCCCTCAATCCTCAAGTGACTATTGACGATGCCTATGATTTGGTCATGAAGTCGGTAGAACCTTTGGGGCAAGAATATTGTCAGGAAGTTGCTCGCTATCAAGAAGAGCGCTGGGTGGACTTTGCTGCCAATAGTGGCAAGGATTCTGGTGGTTATGCGGCGGATCCATATCGCGTGCATCCTTATGTCCTCATGAGCTGGACAGGCCGTTTGAGCGATGTCTATACCTTGATTCATGAAATCGGGCATTCTGGTCAATTCATCTTTTCGGATAATCACCAAAGCTACTTCAACGCCCACATGTCGACCTACTATGTCGAAGCGCCTTCGACCTTCAATGAATTGCTCCTCAGTGACTACTTGGAGCACCAATCTGATGACCCACGTCAAAAACGCTTCGCTCTGGCTCACCGCTTGACAGACACCTACTTCCATAACTTTATCACTCACCTTTTGGAGGCAGCTTTCCAGCGTAAGGTTTATACACTGATTGAAGAAGGGGATACCTTTGGAGCAAGTAAGCTCAACAGCATTATGAAGGAAGTTTTGACGGATTTCTGGGGAGATGCCATTGAAATCGACGACGATGCAGCTTTGACTTGGATGCGCCAAGCTCACTATTATATGGGATTGTATAGTTACACTTACTCAGCAGGACTAGTCATCTCGACTGCTGGTTACCTTCATCTGAAACATTCAGAAACTGGAGCTGAAGACTGGCTCAATCTCCTCAAATCAGGTGGTAGCAAGACACCGCTTGAGTCAGCTATGATTATCGGTGCGGATATTTCAACAGACAAACCACTCCGTGATACCATCCAATTCTTGTCTGACACAGTTGACCAGATTATCGCCTACAGTGCTGAGTTGGGAGAGTAGGGAAATGGGCATATTTTAGGAGAATAATATGAATAGAATCAAAAAATGGCTAGAGCAAGATCCCAAAAGAATGCTTTTTATCAAAATTGGTCTAGTTTTGTTGGGAATCATTTTATTGATTGCTCTACCTACTCTCTATCTTGTTTTGAGTGGAGTCGGTATTTGGTATTTTGTAAAGAAAGCACCAGATATTCGAAAAAGAAATTTAATGATAGGGCTTTTCATTGTTAGTTTTGTTGCAGTTGCTCTTCAAACCCCAACAGTCACAAAGAAAACTTCATCTTCTCAGTCAGAAACTAAGCAGACTGTGACATCTACTGCTTCGATATCTTCAACGACGGATACTTCATCTAGCATAGAGGAGGCGAAACGAATCGAAGACGAGAAAAAAGCTAAAGAAAAAGCAGAAGAAGAGAGAATTGCCAAAGAAAAAGCTGCAAATGAGTTGCAAGAAAAAGGTGAAGACTTAGTCAAACAATTGGAAGAAAGTCAAGATGCGAGTCAAGTGAAGTCTGCCAAAGAAACAGTTAATCAGATTGAAAATAATGATAAAAAGGCAGAATTACTTGGTAGGATAGGTGCAGTTGAATCATTAATTTCTCAAAAAGAAGAAGAGAAAAGAATTGCTCATGAAGCTGAGACTAAAGCCCAACAGCAAGATAGAATAGTCTATGTTGCAAACCATGGAAAATCAAAAGTTTATTGGTATAGTAAGGATAGAATGCCTTCAAAAACTATTAAATCTAATGTTGTCGAGATGACAGAGGCCGATGCAATTGCTGCAGGAAAAACTCTATCTAAAAAAGAATAAGATAGAAAGTTATCTTGGGCTGGCTTTTTGAACAGCTGCTAGAAATATAGAGGTATTGACCATGTATCAAGAGTTACTCAGAAAAATAGCAGAAGAAAAACCAAGTTATCATGAGGAAGAAATCCAGTGGTTGCTTGATCATTTGGGAGATTCTTCTCCAGAAATTCGCGATGACCTTGTTTTTACAAGCTTTGCTAGAGGGATTCAGGAAGAGCTATTTACACAGGAACAATTTCATTTCATTGCTGAAGTGATTTCATCTGATGGAGGGTTAGATAAAGAGATTGATAAGGTAGGCCTGTCAACCCTTGAACGTTCTTTTAGGGCGCTTATTTATGCAAATCTCTTGTCTGCAGATGCCAACCAGCAATCGATTTTTTATCAGGAATTAAATGCAGGAATTCGTAATGCCCTTTTAAATCAAGGTTTGCACTATCTTTCAAAAGAAAAAGATATGACAGGTTTTTCAAGTCAATATGGTTGGGTTCACGCTTTTGCACATGGAGCCGATTTACTGACAGAGGTAGTTTGTCATCCAGACTTTCCTAAAAACAGAGTTCATGAAGTATTTGACATACTTGGTCAATTATTTAAAAGAATTACCATTCGTTTTACAGATGATGAAGATTGGCGTTTAGCCAGAGTACTTTATGAACCGATTTTACAAGGGAAGTTAGCGCAAGAGCAAGTAGCTTCTTGGATAAAAGCTATTGATTTTCCGATAGAAGAAAGGGAAGATTTTTATAAATTTTCCAACTTCAGATCCTGTCTGTTGGAAGTCTATGTCCAACTTGACCAGAGAAATAGTTTACAAGATGACTTGAGAGAAGCTATCCAGTCTTTTCAATACTAAGAAAAAGCGAGTCGTATTTTCAAAAAACTTTCCAGTCAATTTTCTTGAAACCCTTTCCCTCTTTTGATAGACTAGTATCTAGTTTTTGAAAAAAGGAGAAAGAAAATGAAAAAATTTGTTGCTGAGTTAATCGGTACGTTCATGCTTGTGTTCGTCGGAACAGGAGCTGTTGTTTTTGGAAATGGTCTTGATGGCCTTGGTCACCTAGGAATCGCCTTTGCCTTTGGTTTAGCCATCGTGGTTGCAGCCTACTCAATCGGAACTGTTTCAGGTGCTCACTTGAACCCAGCTGTTTCGATCGCTATGTTTGTAAACAAACGTTTGTCATCTTCTGAGCTTGTAAACTACATCCTTGGACAAGTTGTTGGAGCTTTCATCGCTTCTGGCGCTGTCTTTTTCCTCTTGGCGAACTCAGGTATGTCAACTGCTAGCCTTGGTGAAAATGCCTTGGCAAACGGGGTTACTGTCTTTGGTGGATTCTTGTTTGAAACAATCGCAACCTTCTTGTTTGTCTTGGTTATCATGACTGTGACTTCAGAAAGTAAGGGCAATGGCGCGATTGCTGGTTTGGTAATCGGTTTGTCCTTGATGGCCATGATTCTTGTGGGCTTGAACATTACTGGACTTTCAGTAAACCCAGCTCGTAGCTTGCCACCAGCTGTCTTGGTAGGTGGTGCAGCCCTTCAACAAGTTTGGATTTTCATCCTTGCCCCAATCCTTGGTGGAGTTCTTGCAGCCCTTGTTGCGAAAAACTTCCTTGGAACAGAAGAATAATTGAAACTCAAAAAGCCTTGCTCCTCATCTTGAGGAACAGGGCTTTTTCGTATGAGTTTAACGGTTGTCAATTTTCTCTGGATAAAGGTCGTGTTGGAAGAGGCGTTGTTCTGCCAATCCTTCATACTTAGTTCCAGGCTTACCGTAGTTGTAGTAAGGGTCAATTGAAATGCCACCGCGTGGAGTGAATTTTCCCCAGACTTCTAAATAGCGAGGGTCTAGCAAGTTGACCAAGTCTTTCCCGATGGTATTGATACAGTTTTCGTGAAAATCCCCATGATTTCGGTAACTAAAGAGGTAGAGTTTGAGGGATTTTGACTCGACGCAGAGCTTGTCAGGAATGTAGGAAATATAAATGGTCGCAAAGTCTGGCTGAGCAGTGATTGGGCAAAGGGAAGTAAATTCAGGGCAGTTGAATTTGATGAAATAGTCATTTTCCACATGACGGTTGTCAAAGGATTCGAGGACTTCTGGTTGATAGTCAAAAATATAGTTTGTTTCTTTGTTGCCTAGTAGGCTTAGGTTTTTCATTTCTTCTTGTTGTGACATGATTTTTTCTTTCTAATCTTAAACACCACGTTGGTTATCGTAGAGGAGGGTATGGAGTTGAGGAAGGACGCGGACATTGCCCCAGCTATCGTCAGCAGCGACGCGTTCCCAGAGTTCTTTGAGACGGTCCAGTTGGTCTTGGACAATATTTCCTGTAGCCTTGGGCTCAGGATTTCCTGCTGATAAGAAGAGAACATCTGGTTGGTAGCGTTCTTGAATTCCTTTGGCAAAGGCCAAATCGGCATCATCAAAGACAGGGATTTTAAAGGTGACCTTGTCTGGATCCAATTGGGAAACGATAAAGTCCAAGGTCTCAAAGTTGACCTCCATCTTGGATGAAGGAGGTTTGGGGCTGAGAGTGACCTGGTCGATATCTTTTAACCAATTTTGCCAGCGGGAGCCTTGAGTCTCAACTGCCAGAGTGACACCACGTTTCTTGAGCTTGGTGACCAGCTCAGCCATGTTGGCTGCTAGGATAGCGGGATTTCCGCCAGAAAGGGTTACATAGTCGTAGCTTCCTAGTTTATCCAAGGCAGCAATGACCTCGTCAGCCGTCATACGAGTTGGTTTTTCAGAACCATCCCAAGTAAAGGCAGAGTCGCACCAGTCGCAGTGGTAGTCGCAACCAGCAGTGCGGACAAACATGGTTTTCTGCCCGATAGCACGACCTTCACCTTGAAAGGTAGGACCAAAAATTTCCAGAACTGGTAGTTTGAGGACACGTTCCCTAGTCATCTAACCACTCCCGTCTAAACTCTGCAAAGGCAGTCGGAGTCTCATAGAGGCGAACGTATTCCAAACGAAGACCACGCTCATTAGGTAACTCTTGACTCATGGTTTGGAAAATCCAGTAAACCATATTTTCAGCAGTCGTGTTCATATAGGGAAGAGTTTCATTGAGATAGCGATGATCCAAGTGGGGCTCTAAGTAGTTCTTGTAGATCGCTTTGATGTCTCCGAAATCGTAGGTCATGCCACGTTCATCTAAAAATCCACTGACAGCAATCTGCAGATGATAGGTGTGGCCGTGCAGGGACTTACATTTTCCCTCATAGTGAAAGAGGTGGTGGGCAGCATCAAAGGTAAACTCTTTTGATACCAAGGTTCTGTGAGGATTGTAGACAAGAGACTCCCCGGTTTCCTGTTTGATTTCTTTGGGTGCAAAAAACATTAGTCCTCTCCTTTCTGTGAGAGATAAACATCTAGTCCATGTTGACGTAGGTGGCAGGCTGGGCAATCTCCACAGCCACTTCCGATAATCCCGTTGTAGCAGGTTAAGGTCTTTTCACGAACATAGTCAAAGGCACCGAGTTGGTCGGCTAATTCCCAAGTTTCAGCCTTGTCTAGCCACATGAGAGGTGTTTGGATAACAAAGTCGTAATCCATAGCAAGGTTGAGGGTAACATTAAGGGATTTGACAAAGACATCCCGACAGTCAGGGTAGCCTGAGAAGTCTGTCTCGCAGACACCTGTCACGATATCTTTAATGCCTCGTTGCTTAGCAAGAACTGCCGCAAAGGATAGAAAGAGGTGGTTGCGACCGTCAACGAAGGTATTGGGAACCTCTCCCTCTTTTTGCTCAATCTCCATATCAGAGGTCAGGGCATTTTCAGTGATTTGCCCCAGCAGAGACATATCTAGGATATGATGACGAATCCCCTGTTCCTTAGCGATTTCTCTAGCGACTTGAATTTCGAGATGATGGCGTTGGCCGTAGGCAAAGGTAACGGCTTCGACCGTTTCATAGTGTTCTTTAGCCCAAAAGAGGCAGGTTGTAGAATCTTGACCGCCACTAAAGACGACCAAGGCTGATTGACGTTTCATAGTACTCCTTCCAAAATGGGAAATGTTCAGAGCACGCAAAAAGCTCCCTTGAGGGAGCTAAAAAATACCAAGTAGAGGTTTTTTTTAGCGATGGCATGTCCCAAACATCGTAATATTCTACCTACAGTCTAGCATATTTTTTGAAAAATGGCAAAGGGCAAGAAAAAAGAGACCAAAGCAAGTACTTGGTCTCTAATGTGATTAGCTCAATTCAGCAACGATGGCCTTGATTTGTTCTGCTGTGTGAACACCAGCAACTTGTTTGACAACTTGGCCGTCTTTTTTGAAGAGAAGAGTTGGGATAGACATGATTCCAAAAGCACGAGCTGTGTTTGGATTTTCATCAACGTCCATTTTAACGATTTTCAAAACATCTTCTGAAAGTTCTTCAGACAATTTGTCCAAGATTGGACCTTGCATACGACATGGACCACACCAAGTTGCCCAGAAGTCTACCAAGACCAAACCGTCTTTTGTTTCTTGTTCGAATGTTGCATCTGTAATTGCTTTTGCCATTGTATTTCTCCTTTTTTAGTTATATTGGCTTAAATCTTGTTTCATGAGATAGAAGAAGACATCTCCATAAGTCCCATGGTAGTCCAAATCATGACCGTTGTAGGTTAATTTTTGGACAGGGTAGTAGTCTGCGACGCCGATAAGGCAAGCTTGTTGCGAACGATCAAAGTCTTCATAAGATTCGAAAGTCACAGTTCTTTCATTCTTGCTGGCATCTAGATAGGTAATTTCAATCATGTTTAAAACTCCTTTGTTTAATGATGATTTTATTTTACTCCTTGTAAAAGAGAATGTCAAGAAAAATGATTGCGCACGCAACTTTTTTTAAAATCATCTTAAATCAAGAAATCCAAACCAGTTTCCAAGCTCTCTTCAACAGCCTTTTGTAGAGAGGCCAGTGTCTTTTGCCCATCACTTGTCAGGCAGATAAAGCTAGAGCGTCGATCTTGATCACAACACCTGCGACTAAGTAGACCGCAATTTTTAGCTTCCAAGCGAGCCACCATCCGAGAAACAGCGCTCGGGCTCAGATGAAGCTTATCTGGCAGGTCAATCTGGCGTAGAGATTTTTCTTGGGCCAAGTCCAGATAGTAGAGCAGGTAGAACTCTTTCAAGGTCAGACTTTGCTCGCTCTGTTGGGCAATGGTCTCTTCCAAGAGACTTTCAATTTCTTTCTGACGCCGATTGAAGTCAAACCATTTTTCCAAATAGGTCATAGTATCTCCTTTCTTTTTAGAGTTGTAAATAGAAGAAAGTCCATTCACGGACAGTCTCTGCATCACAAGATGATTGCGCATGCAATAATTATACTACTTTTCAAAAGAGCTGGCAAGAAGGACGCTGGCATCTCTTATCCTAAATCATGCCTGTTTTCACAAGTCAAGAATTGTTTGTATCCCCTTTCCATTTCTAATTTTCATCATCCCTTGTGCATTTCCTTGAAATTTTCTGAAAAAAGAGTAAACTGGTATGCAAGAAGTCTATTTCGTGGAGTTTAGGATGAAATTATATGTTCAATTAATGATTCTCTTTGTGATTTCTCTAATCGGAGAGGGGATTTCCAGTTTCTTTCATTTGCCCATCCCAGGCAGTATTATAGGTTTGATTATTCTCTTTCTAGCCCTGCAATTTAAGTGGCTGAGAACCAGGCATGTCAACATGGTGGGGAATTTCTTGCTGGCCAATATGACCATTCTCTTTTTGCCGCCAGCAGTGGGAATCATGGAGAAGTTTGATGTGATTGCTCCCTATCTTTTGCCCATTGTTTTGATTGTCTTTTTTGCAGCAGTCATCAATATTATCCTCATAGCCTTGGTAGTTCAGTTTATCAAACGACGGTTTGAGGGAGATTATGAGAAAGGAGATGCCAAATGAGTGAATTTGTTTCCAATCCCCTGTTTGGGCTTGCCCTGTCTATCCTAGCCTATCTAGTGGGAATGCTGATTTACAGACGTTTTCCCCATCCATTGACAACGCCCTTGCTTTTGTCAGCTGTTTTCATTATCATCTTTCTAAAGGTGACAGGTATTTCTTACCAAGATTACTACCAAGGTGGGGTTTATCTGAACAACTTGATTGTCCCATCGACCGTGGCTCTAGGGATTCCGCTTTATAAGAGTTTTCACTTGATGAAGCACCATGCTCGGAGTATTCTCTTTGGTAGTCTGTTAGCAGTAGTTGTCAATACCTCTTTCACAGCCCTTGTAGCTAAGATTTTTGGCATGGATTTTTTCCTAGCCATTTCTCTCTTTCCTAAGTCAGTGACAACCGCCATGGCAGTGGGAATCACAGAAAAATTGCAAGGCTTGACGACTGTGACCTTGGTTGTCGTAGTGGCGACTGGAATTTTAACCAGTGTGATCGGACCAACCCTTTTGAAGTGGTTGAAAATTGACGATCCGGTAGCGGTCGGACTTTCCCTCGGAGGAACAGGGCATGCAGTCGGAACAGGAACAGCCTTTCGATACGGTTCTGTAGCAGGAGCCATGGGTGGCTTGGCTATCGGTGTCACCGGTATTCTCTATGTCTTTGTCAGCCCTATTGTAGCCAGTTTGATATTGAGTTAAAAAAATTAACGGCAAAATTTCGAAATTTTAAAAATTTTTCAAAAAAATACTTGACAATCTA